>CAJOMI010000126.1 GCA_905235545.1 uncultured Lachnospiraceae bacterium
GTTCCACTGACTTGTAGCCCGCTTCAATATCAACTCCGGCCTTCTTGTAATCCATGATTCTTATCCTCCTAAATATGGTATCGGTAATTGAAAACTCCTCTATGTGCTGTTATTATATGTTGTGATGATCCAAAACCATTCTGAAAATGCTTTGAATTCCCCCGTTTGGAATCTCACCATATAACTCTCTGCACAGATATAACAATTATAATCAAATTCTATTTCTTTGTAAAGTATATAACACACCTTCTGTACAAAATTAGTTACAGTTCACTCTGCAATGTCATTAAGTTAAAGAATCGCCAATACACAGTTGCCGGACATGATATATGTTTTGCCATGCAGGGCTATTTGCAAACGTCGGTTCTTAATGAGCCGTCCGGGGACGGCGAATTTAGCACCGCTACGTTTGCAACGAAGCGAAAGCGTGCCCGAAATAGAAAACATATATCATGTCCGGCAACGTCCGGCTTAACTTAATGACATTGCCAGTAAACTGTAACCAAAATCACTCTTCCGTAAAAGCCTCCAGGAATTCCTTGAATTCTCTTCTGGCCCCTTCGATCACTTTTTTTCGAACTCCCGAAGTGCATACTCGATCTGCATCCGGTTCTGCCCGATCGACTCCTCATAGAGCCGTTCGCCTCTTAACAGGAGCAGTTTATTCTCCTCCTTATCTCTCGGATGAATTTTGAGATAAGAAAGTGCCTCCATCCGTTCCCGGATCTCCTCGTCGGTCATATCCGTCGCGTTTGTCTTGATGATCTGTTTGGTCACTTCTCCGGTGGAAACCACTTTGATCTCCACTTCCAGAATGGAATTTACATCGTAGGTATAGGTGACATCTACCGCTTCTTCCCCCGCTTCCGCCTTGGGAACCTGAATACGGATCTCGCCGAGCATGACATTGTTCGACGCGAAACGACTCTCACCCTGCAGCACCTTGCACCGGATCTGTGTCTGGTTATCATTGACCGTGTAAAGTCGCTCTGTCCGGCTTGCAGGAATGGTGGTGTTACGCTCAATGATCGGGCAGAAGTGTCCATCTTCATATCTGCCGTTTTCTTTCTCCCACACTACTTCTGTCCCAAGTGTAAACGGACAGACATCGGTCAGGATCACCTCACGGATACTGTCCCTTCTCTCTTTCATAGCGCCCTGTACCGCTGCGCCAAGTGCCACAGCCTCATCCGGATTGATTGAGGTGTCCGGCAGATTATGAAACAGTTTTCCGACAAATTTGCGGATAAAGGAAAGTTTGGTGGCACCACCCACCAAAACGACCCTGTCAATGTCCTTCAGACGCACATTGGCATCCGACAGACTCCGCTTGATCGGCTGTCGGATCTTATCCAACAGATCGTCGCATTTGGCCTCGTACTCATCTATGGATAGGTTCATTTCATAAGTCTGTTCTCCCAGTTTACAGATCATGTTCGAGATCCTGTTATCCGCAAATCCGATTTTACATTTTTCCGCCTGTTTGTTGATATGCCGGATTTCCTTCTCAGAGAGGGCATCCCTTTCAATCTCCGGATGTTTTTCAAAGAAGATCTGCTCAATCACTTTGGTAAAATCCTCTCCTCCGAGGAAGTTATCACCGGCTACTGCCCGTACCTCGATAATGGAATCATATAATTCCAGAATCGATACATCAAACGTACCTCCTCCGAGGTCGAACACAAGGAATTTTCCATTCTCCCGGTTCTGATAAAGACCGTATGCAATCGCAGCCGCAGTCGGTTCACTGATAATGCGTTCCACTTTAAGTCCTGCCAGTTCTCCTGCCCGTTTGGTCGCCTTTCTTCTCTCGTCATTGAAATAAGCCGGTACGCTGATGACAGCCTCTGTCACTTCTTCTTTCAAAAAATATTCCGCATCCTCTTTCAACGCCTTTAAAACCAGTGCCGACAACTCCTCCGGCAAAAACCGTTTTCCGGAAAGTTCATATACCTTTTCGCTGCCCATACTTCTTTTAAAGACCGCTGCCGAACTCTCAGGATAGAGAAGCATCCTCTCTTTCGCTGTCTCTCCAATATATACTTGTCCATTTTCATCTACACTGACAACGGAAGGCGTCAGATTCTTACCCAGTCGATTGGGTATGATCTTCGGTCCCTCTTCCGTATAATACGCTGCCAGACTGTTCGTAGTGCCCAAATCAATTCCTATAATCATAGTCTAACCTCAATCCTATGTGGTTTTCGCAAAATGCCGGCTCGTGCAAGCACAGCCGTCGCTTTGCTCATTTTATCACGTCGACTGTCGTCTCCGTGTGGGTTTCGCAAAATGCCGGCTCGTGCAAGCACAGCCGTCGCTTTGCTCATTTTATCACGTCGACTGTCGTCTCCGTGTGGTTTTCGCAAAATGCCGGTTCGTGCAAGCACGACCGTCGCTTTGCTCATTTTATCACGTCGACTGTCGTCTCCGTGTGGGTTTCGCAAAATGCCGGTTCGTGCAAGCACGACCGTCGCTTTGCTCATTTTATCACATCGCCGGAAAAATATCAAAAATTCGAATAAACTTTTCAAAAGGGCTATTCTTTGCTACAGTATCCGGGATGTCTGCAATCCTCTTTTTCATCTCAATAATTCCAGATGCCTTTTTGCACACGGATAGTCCCCTTTGATATCGATTGCTTTTTCATAGAACTCACAGGCTCTTTTCGGATCGCCGGACAACTCTTCCAAAAGACCCATTCCGAAATAATATTCATAGTTCTCCCATGTTGTGCAGGTGACATACAGTTCGCATTCCTGCATTTTTTGAAAGTACTCCTTCGCTTTTTCCGGATTGCCCGCACAAAGATGCATCATCGCGATCTCATACAGATATTTCTGCCGATATCTGGCATCCTGAAGCAGTTGTTCTTTGCTTCCCTTTCTCTTGTAAAGCATTTTCAAGTAGATTCCTGCATATTCAGCCGCTTCTTTTTGTTTTCCCAGTTCCAGCAAAATAGTGGCATAGGTAAAATAAAGGTATGCATACTCTCTGCTGCCCTTTTCTTCATCTCCGGTCTTTCCAAGCCCTTTCCGTATCATTTGCTCTGCATCTTTCAGATTGCCCCTGTCTCTGAAATATTCTGCAAGCTTTCTCGAAACGGTTCTGGAATAATAAGAGAAAACATGACCCAGCCCGGTTTCAATTTTCTTATAACATTCATTTGCGGACTTAAGATCTCCTGACCGTCGATAAGCCTCGCCGAGATCCCAATACGCTTCTACTATTTTTTCTTTCTCATCATCCTTTTGATGCTCTTTATAAAAATTTATTTTATCGAGCGGATTCATTTTTTTAAGTTGAGCGGTGGCATTTTCCAACTGCTTTTTATAAATTGCAATGGCCTTGTCGTATTCTCCCTTTTTCATATATAATTCCGCGATCTGTTTTTTGATATACAAAGTGTTTGGCCGAATACGCAGCACCTGTCTGTACGAATCAATCGCCTTATCATATTCTTTTTTCAGTGCATAACACTCTGCAAGATTCAGATATGGCAGATGATCCTTATCCGGTTCCATCTGTATCACATGTTCCAAAGGGACGATTGCCTCATCGATCCTCCGCAGTTTCAGCAGAGCACATCCCAGATTATTATAAGCATAATATGCTTCCGAATCCAATTCGATCGCCTTCTTACAATCCTCGACCGCTTTTTCCAATTCATAGAGATCAATATACAGATTTCCTCTTTCCACATAACCCTCTGCCGATCCGGTCAGTGCAATCAATCTGGTCGCATACTCAATTCCGGTTCTGCATTTATTAAGATCCGCTTCTTTATTGCTGAGATAGCTGTACAAATACATCAATCTGCGGATTGCAGGAATATAGGATGGGTTATACTTCAATATCTCTTCATAGAATTGAATCGCTGTGAGCGGCTTTCCCAGTCGCTCATAGCAACCCGCCAACTGGGAGATGACATCAACATCTGTCGGATTGATACGTTTCATCTGTTCACAAACCGCAAGCGCCTTTTCGTACTGCCGCTCCTTATTTAGAATATCGACTTTCAGATGATACATCGAAATCTGTTCCGGATGCGCCGCTATATATGCATCGACAATACGAATCGCCATATCGGTCTGACCCGAATCCCAAAAAAGAATCGCATATTCCCGCTCCAGTTCTTCCATATTTTCAATGTCTGTCCCACTCTCCGCAGGCAATACCTTTTTCCGGAGTTGCTCGATCCTTTTAAGCGCTTTCTTCGTATTATCTTCCGAATAATTCCTGTAGTGAATACATCGAATCCGAAACAACTCCAGACTGTCACTCTCGATGTTCGCCTCCTTTGCAGCCTCCAGTACCTGTTCCACATCATCATACTGATCAAAGGCAAAAAAGACTTCCGCTGCCAGAATATACGGTCCGGCATATCCATCGTACAATTCAATACAGTTGAAATAATCATCGATTACTTCTTTGGCATTACGAAGCTCATAATTCGCCTTTTGTCTGTGTACAAATGCCGGATAAAATCCTCTGTCCTCTTCGATAATCCGGTTGCACAATTCGATACATGTCTCATACTCTTTGACATCCATGTAAAATCTTGCAAGCTGCTCCATATAGGATAAGCGAACCAGGATATTATTTTCCTCAGAAACAGCCTGATCAATATAAACTCTCACTTTTTTTAACAATTCTTTTTTTTCGAATGTATTAAGACTGTTCTGTCTGGTTTCCCACAGGCAGACCCCCTCGGAAAAATGCGCAAGAGAGAGGCGGTTCTTTCTTTTTTTTGCCTCTTTTGATCCGTCGTCCTCCGTCTTTTCAATCAATGAAGTCCATATCTTTGCATACGGATATGCCAGATCATAATTCTCATTTGCAAGATATAAGCGGCACCTGAGGTTTACATAATCATAATCTTCTCCCTCTCCCATCTCATCCAGCAGTGCAATTCCCTTATCAAATTCCTTTTGCTGGTAATAGCACCATCCAAGCCGGAAAGTGATCTCTCTGTCCTGCTTTTCCGAAAGCATTTTTTTATATTGACCCACAAGATAACCATTGATGGTTTCCAATAATTCCAGACTTTCCGTATCCTCTATCCGATCCTCTAAGATGTCTTCAATCTCTTCCTTGGCCGTTTCCGCGTCTCCCATCAAAAATATACATTTTGCGTGTCCGAGCATAGCTGCATAATTCTTTGGGTTTTCCTCGAGCAATGCTTCATAGATCTCTTTTGCCCGCTCCGCTTTTTCATTTGCGATCAGTGCTTCTGCGTAGTTCCGCTCAATATACGGATTGTCCGAATATTCAAAATCCAGATCCTCCATGATGGAAAGAGCCTCTTCCGGCTCGTGTTTCAACAAAAGATATCTCGCCTCTTCCACCTTTCCGAACGGATGCGAGATTTCAAACCTTGAA
>CAJOMI010000127.1 GCA_905235545.1 uncultured Lachnospiraceae bacterium
GCCAGGATCAAACTCTCATATTAAAAAGTTGATTCTGTTCATGACTACCATTTTGCTGGCTAATCAATCCCATTTACTGTTTTGAAAAATTCTGTTCGCGACACGTGCACACTCGAATTGCTTCGCAATTCTCGTTCGCGGGCATTCGCCCTATATGTTCTCATAACGAACGCCTCCCATCTGCAAGCAGCTGTCGGCATTCCTTATTCGACCATGCACGTCTCATTATCTCTCGAAAATTTCAGGGTTGTTTTGTTGTTTAATCATCATTCAGTTTTCATTGTTCTTATTTGCCTTACTGATACCTCATCAGCACCGCAACGAAGATAATATTATCACAGGATTCTTCCAATGTCAACAGATTTTTATCACTTTTTTGACCTAATTTTAATGATACAAAATTCTTGTCAAATCGCCCACAATATCTAGTATTATATTGTGATCATACAACAATTTCAGAGGATAAATCTGATTAATTTGGGCTGTAATATCGCGACTCCACGTCGATGCACCGGTGACAGAAAGCAGCAAAAAAAATAGCCAAATCAAGACTATTCCTTTCAACGCTCCCAAAAGTCCTCCTCCAAGTTTATCCATCCATTTCACAATTGGTAATCGGGAAAATCCTTCCGATTTTTTTCCTATAAAAAAGAAAAGCAAACGGCACAACACTGTCATAATAAAAAATACCATTGCATTTAGGAGTATAACCGCAATGGATTTGGCAATATAATCATAGACACTATTGACACCCAGTGCCTTGTACATCTCTGCATTATTATTATTCAAAATGCCGCTTCTGATATTGTCTTGCAGTGGCAATGCGTTGATCAAAGTCACTTGAATCCCTTTGGATGTCTCTTCTGCCATTTCATCAAAATGAAGTTCTTCTGATATATAATCTGCTATCTTTTCATCTATCTTGGTGTTTTCCTGCAAATATACAGAGAGATGCGGTGCAGCATATACCGCCACCAATATACTGGCCAGCAAACCGGCTACAGATAGAATTACTTTAATCAAGCCCCGAAAGCATCCAACCAAAACACAAACCGAAAATACAATTCCTATCAATATACAAGTCATCTTCTAACTCATTCCTTTTCTCTATTATGTTTTAAGCGAATAATCTCGGATCCATTTTCATATAAGGCAATATATCGGCGATTGTATCCTGTCGGAATCAAGTCTACAACATTTTTTTCAAATGCATACGAGAATTTCAAGCTACCGTTTGTAGAAAATATTCTGCATTCCGTTCCGCCCGTAAATACGATTTCATCCTGATTCATTTGGACTTTTTCATATTGAAAATCAATTTCCTTTCTCATTACCCGACGTCCACCGGTATTGTATAACTCTAATACATAAGGTGCTTTCTCGGCTGTATTATTGTCCTCATTCAGAATCACAACACCTACATAGGATTGATTATAAACAACACTTTTTATCTCATTATTAAATGTAATCTTTGCTTTTTCACTTGGTTTCTGGCGCATAGAATAAAAAATAAACTGATTATCGCCAAACGCACAAATGGTATTATTGTCGAGAAATGCAACTTTGGGAACAATGGAATCTTCCATCTGATATCCGCCCATCAGGCGATCCGCATTCTCCATCTGACCTACCACGCCAAAATTATACGCCGCCAAACCATTCCTTATCGTTGCTCCGTCTAAATATAAATAGGTACTAAACAATTTCTCTCCATCGTCTGATAAGTCTACATCCATCGGATATCCGCTTTTATCAATTGTGGTTTGCATCTCTAAAATACATTCGCCGTTTTTATCATAGATATTGATATAATTCTCCCGTTCTCCTTCCAGAATAACAGCAAATTCTCCCTGAGACGCCACTTCCACATCAGATATTTTAAAAGGCATTGTTGTGTTGCTGACCTTTCCTTCTTTATTAAAAATATAGACGTCATTTCCATTCAGATCTGCTATCGCAGCATATTCTCCACAGACATCTGCAGTCGGCATCTTCATGGCAAATGTCTCATTCCAAATCGTATCGCCCTTTTCATCGACATAGATTGCTCCGTCTTTACTGTATTTTAAAAGTGCATTCTGATATGGAATGTAATCTGTTACTGCCGTGTTTTGAGTTCCAGTATCCTCTATCACTTCGTAACCGTTATAGTTTTTATCGGATGTCATAAAATACGCGCCTATAAGTATCAAAACGACCGCAAAGATAAGGGCAATCAGTCCCATTACACTTCGAGGATTTTTCTTTTCCGGTTTCTTTGGAATCCGTTCTGCATCCAATTCCGTATCACTATTGTCAGTATCCGGTTTGTTTCTCAACAAAAAGCGGGATCTTTTCTTCTCTTTTTCTTCTCTCTTGTTACTTTTTTTATTATTCATATCATTGACCTTTTCTTCCGAATTGTACATACATTACTCGCATGCCCGCACTTCGTGCTCTGCATGCTCGTTGATGTGCCGGAAAAAACAAATGCCACCTTCGGTGTCGCTTGTTTTTTCCTTTTGCTTTTTCCACTCGCATGCCCGCCCGATGGGCTCTCCCGTCTGCTTCGCAGACTGCATGCTCATTGATGTGCCGGAAAAAACAAATGCCACCTTCGGTGTCGCTTGTTTTTTCCTTTTGCACATCATTATATCACAACATTGGAGGACATACTAGATTATTTTTATGACAAATATCACTTGTCTGATTGCAGGTTACTGTATGGTCGGAATTAAAATACGATCACCTTCATGAATGGCATCCGTTTCCCCCAATCCGTTTGCCTCCATCAATTCCGCCACATAGCCAACGGAATTATACATTTTGAAACTAATTGAGGAAAGGGTATCCCCTGTCTGAACGGTGTAATATTGAGGAATATTTGCCATCGCTGTCCTACTGTTTTGTTTTGAAACTGTATCTCTTTGAGTAGGTGTTTCATGATTCTCCCGTTTTGTTGTCTCATCTTCCAAATAACCATTTTCATTCTCTGCCAGAGCTGCACTGTGGTCTGTTAAAAGGACACCGTTCTCCGCCAGAACGACTTCCATCTTCTCAAGCATCCGGTAATTACTGAATACCGCAACCCCCAGTGCCAATATTGCAATTGTAAGCGCAGCGCACAATCCATATAGCTTACGGTTCAACCGTTCCACCCTTGCGGTCCGCACACGCTCGTCCATTATTTTTCTGTAATTGCGGATTACAGCCTCATCTTTTCTCTCCACTTCGCTTAATTCCTGCGGTTCATCATAAGATTTGGTTTCAATCATGTAATTCTGCATTGCTTCATTTCTCGCATAATAGATATAGTATCCACTCTGTCTCCGCAATCCTTCTCCTTCCGTCATATAAAATGCATCTTCATGTTCCAACGCATCCATTATATAAAGGATTTTATCCGCCCCGGCAAAGTTGTCCATATGTAACTGCACAATCATATCATTGACTGCGGTAGAAAATCCCATTCTGGAGAGAAACCAGCCAACCACCTCCAAATCCGGAAAATATGTTTTGACCTCCTGATAAATGCAACTCCATGTTTCTCCATCGAAACTGCTCTCTTCCAAATCCAGTTCAAGATTTTGTGCCGGAAGAGCACCACTTACAAAAATCGCCTCTCCCTGTGTTCCTTTCACACATTCTCCGATCAGGATCGCTCCTCTGGCAAAAGTTGAGCCGGGATTCGCCAAACCGGTCAGATACGTCATCACATAATCTTCTATATATATTCTTCGGTTTCCCATCGGCATTCCAATCTGCCGGATATTCTTTGGTAGTACAATGTCCGCAAACGAATCAACTGGTGCCTGCTGTTCTTTGTTATACACGATTTCAATCATAATCTTCATCCTTTCCACGACATTTTACCTATATATAAAATATCATGTCGGACATGCTTATCATGTCTAAAAATGTCCACAAAACCTCAAACTGTCCGCAATATAAACACCATTTTGCTTTTTCTTAACAAAATGCGACACCAAAACAAAATCATTTATTCTTTCTGTCTAGAACAGGCTCAAATTGTTCATACTCAAAATATTATAATTATAGAGGGAGCGGAAAGAGATGGAAAAAGATATGGCACCATATTATTATAATGCCTTCGAGCAGGGAGTAGATCAAAAATTACGCAAGCAGCTTCAAAACACCATAATGGAAAGCGAAGCAAATGCGGATGACATTGTTGTATTATGCATCGGAACCGACCGTGCGACCGGCGATTGTCTGGGTCCTTTAGTTGGAGAACATTTGAAACATGTGCTTCCCGAAATTCGGGTCTATGGTACTTTGGAAAATCCTGTCCATGCGCTCAATCTGGAAGAAACCGTTCATGCGCTATACAAAGAACATGCCAACCCATATATTATCGCAATTGACGCTTCCCTCGGTGTTCCTGAACACATCGGATATATAACCCTTAGTCAGACGCCTTTGATGCCAGGCAAAGGTGTCAATAAAAAATTGCCTGCAATAGGACATCTGTCTATCACAGGCATTGTAAATGTTGCCGGTTTCCCGAATTCTATTCTATTACAAAGTACAAGGTTACACACCGTCATGACATTGGCTGACTGTATCAGCAGCGCAATCTGTCAGTATTTTACAGCCACTTATGATTCGATCGAGCAGGATACTACACTCTATCTGTCTGCATTGCAATAGCATCTTATGCTTTCCCTGCCCCTTTGTATGCTGCAATCGCTTCCGATACAGTATCTGCCGATCCATCTTCCATCAACGAAATCAAATCCTCTACCCGATCCGGATTACAGAATTCTTTACCAAGGATTGCACCATAATTATTGACAATCGCCCGGGATGCATTCCTGGATATTGTTATCCAGTTCCACAGCACTCTCTTCCACATGCTCCACATCTGCTTTCATCTGTTCCACTTTACCGAGTCTTCTGTCATTTACTTCATTGATCAATAACTGCTTTGTATCATTTTCAAACACAGTGAGCGCATTTTGTTTCTCCTCACTGATCTGATCCAATTCATCCTCTAACTCTGAAAGCATGTCATCATACTTGTCAAGACCATATACGCTGTCGTCCTTATCTTTGCTGATCTTATTCTTGATTGCCTTCATCTGTTTCTCATTTGCCGCAATCTGATCTTTGTAGTTACGACCTTCCAGCAAAATATCATAATGGCGTAATTTGACTCTGTTCAGTATAGTCACATAGATAAGTCCCAGCACAAACAATGTCAATGAGACTGTCAGCGTTGAAAGCAATGTCATCTGCTTACTCTCTTTAAAAAATACATTCACCGAAAGCATATACATGATTGTTGGAATCCCTACATATGCCACCACTAAACTGATCAATAAGACAAAAAATTCTGACACACGCTTCGTCATAAAGAGAGAATAAAAAAAATCTGACTTACAAAACGCCGGTACATGCTGTGCTTTAAATAAAGTCTTCATCTCCATATTGAGCTGACGATTCTCCTCCGTCAGATCCGCCGTCTCCATGGATACTCTCTCTCCCATACGTTTTGACTTGACCTTGTCTCTCTTTGCCTTGACACTCCGCGTCTTGTCCTTGTTGGTATCAATCTGATCATCATACGTTTTCTCAATCTCGTTCTTTCTCTTACGGATTGTCTGATTAATCTCATCTTGTATGGACTTTTCTTCTGAAGCAATCGCCTTCTTCAGATTCTTTTCCTGACTTTTATATTCTGCCAATTCTTTCTTTAACTGTTCGACCGCCTCCAGATCTGCCCGAACCTGATAAAGATAATCTACGTTCTCATCAAATACATTATCCTGCATAACACAGCCTCTCTTTCGCATCTTCTACAACTGTTTTTGCCCATTTCGTATATTACAATATATATCATTGTAGCAAATCCGAAGTGTAAATACAACTCTTTTTGGCTATTCCTCCACGGAATACATGACAACGTCATATTCATTCTCCGGCGTATTGGTCAAAAGGCTTTCCACTGAGTTTGCCATAATACGGTCAATCGTATTCCGGCTTTTTCCTCCACCATCTAACGGTTTATGATAAAAATTGGCAGCCGACTCGTAACAGGAGTACAGGCAATCCCCATTTATGACAATATCTTCACTCATATTCGGAAACCGGACCTCATTTACCTCATAATTTACAGCCAATACCCTGTTCCTTGATCGTTCTACATTATATATGTAAAGATTGGAAGTCACATAGCGTCCCTTGGAGGTTGAAACAAACATGTATGTTTCTCCGCCCATCTCCGCAAATGCGATTCCCTGTGTATAACAAGGCAACGGAATAGCATCCTCTTCCGTTCTTCTTCCATCCGAATCATACGCAAGCATCCTGCTGTTATTCGCAGCAGCGAAATTCGCATATTCTCCCACATATATATGTTCCCGATAATAACAGATGGCAGAAGGCCGGTTCTCCACAGTGAAGTAATCCTTGAGTTCTATCTCGTACGGATGATCTTTCTCTTTCTTCGCCCGCACTGCTTTTCTGATCTCCCGAATCCCCACTTCCCATATATAATTATTATCCGAATCCGCAATATAGACAATCCCGTCGTCATCATTGTATGCAATCGAGCCAACATGGCAGGTACTATTGTGCAGAGTCAGGGTTGTCAGAAATTCCTTTGAATCTCTGTCTAAAACATAAATAACGGATTGATGCCTGTCATGGCAGTAATCGGTTCCTTTAAACTTTGAATTCTTCTTGATCTTGTGGGTACTGTCATAGGCAGAGATCAACATATATTTCTCCGTCAGGCACATTCCCTGCGGAACCATGGCCTCGCAGCTCTCTGTCTCTCCTACCTGCGTACTGGATAACCCCGGAATCGGGCAGGATTCTTCCGGACATAACGTGTCCAGATATTGTGTGAAAACCCTATGGTTCAAAGAACCAACCAACTGATCGTAGGTTTTCCCCAACACGCTATCCGTAGAAGTCGCATATATGCTGTTTTCGTCTCTAAAAACAGCATTCGAAATCGGTGAATGATTCTCTGCTATTCCTTGAAATGAAACATCCGACTGCAGAAATGTCAATATACCTGTTGCAAGCATAATGACGAATATGAAATTTGTCCATCGAATTATAATCTTCCCTCTTTTCATACCCTTCTCCTTTCTGCGCTCACCTATCGTTTCACAAAAAGCCACCCCATAGCGTTCCTATATTCGTGCATATTATACAAAAAATATAATTTTTTAAAATATTTTATATAAAAATTATATCACTTTTCGATCGATTTTCCAAGAAGAATATAAGCAAAAATGCTCGAAAATATAATTATTTTCGAGCATTTTTGTGCGCTATATCCAATTTTATTAACAATCCATATACTTCACCGTGCCATTTAAATTTCGACTAAAATGTCAGTCTTTCCAAATATGCAAACGCATCCCGGGGAGAGGTCTGGTTTTTAGGCTTAAATACCGTTTCCTCTATATCCTGCACCGTATAAGTATAGCTATCCCCCAGTTCAAAACTTTCTTCCACTAATTTTTCATAATAATCATCAGCAATTTCATCACGCTTTATCACAGGAAGACTCTCTAAAATCTCCCATTCCATTGTTGCTATGCAATCTCTGAGTTGATCTGTCAACGCATGGCTATCTTCCATGGTATAAGACGAATAGTTTATATTCTCCCCAATGCTGATATAATAAGTGTTTTGATTCCTCACCACCGCAACCGGAACGATCTCGGCGTGGCATTTGATTGCTAACTCTACTGCCCCTGCATACAAATGATTCAGTAACAGTTCTTTTGTTATGTTATATGCCCCCTCCGGAAAGATCAACAGGTTACCATTTTTTGAAGTAACGCCTCCATACGTGCTCTTGCAATCACACGGTCTTTTTTATAGCATGTATCAAAGGGAATCACTCCATTTATTTGTAACATCATTCCATCTATATGTTTATAAAGTTCCCTCGGATCTCCCAATGCCAGCCAGCATGGCGTTTTAATTGCTTCAAAAGTCATTTCAATGTCCGCTCCGCCGATATGATTCGGACAAATAATGAGCGGGGCTTTTGTACGTTTTCTTTCATCATTCAAAACAATCAGCTTTTGTTTTTTTATTTTTCGCTGTCCTTTTAACAAAATCAAAAATATATAATGTGCAAAATTATGTAAACGCAAAAAACGTATGCACGCGCCTTCTTTTTTGTAGCGTCTATGACGCATTTCTCTACAATATTGCTCGGTAGATTGTTGGTCTAATGTCAGCATATAAAAAATGAGCGGATACTTTTGTACATAATCTCAATCTCTCCCTCTAACGACATTGGGACGTTTCTTACCGACTCGTTTATATAAGTCAGAAAAAACGTCCCCATTGACCGCTAAATTCCTTCTTTTTGAATTGCCGATACTTTCCCCTTAATCAGACATTTCTTTCCCTGAAATGCAAAACCATACTTAAGGATCTTCTCCTCCGGTATCCCCTGTGCAATCAGATCTG
>CAJOMI010000128.1 GCA_905235545.1 uncultured Lachnospiraceae bacterium
CCACATCAAACAGATCCGGCGTAAACATTCCATACACAGAACGGAATACTGGAACTTTATAGTATATCGTTCTCATGCTGATCAGACTGTATGCTGTCATCATGACAAAGCTCAAAAATCCGATCAGTTTCATGATTCCATCCTTAAACATCTCTTCTATAAAATGTAAAAGTCCCACGAGCATAAACACATAACCAATATCTGTTATGTTGACACGCATAATTGTTTGGGATACCCATTCTGCATCCAGATCTTTATATATCGTGGCAATATATTGCGTTTGAGCATCCATACAAACGCTGATAAACAGAACCGGTATCAACGTGATCAGCAAATCTCTCACGACGGAAAAACTGAATTTCACCCCTCTTTTTACCGGAATGGTGCTTAAAAATTCTCTGGTACCTGCTTTTCTTTCCATCCAATACCGCGATAATTTGGATAGAAGCAGTACGACCATTACCGTACATATTATTTTAAACTGGATAAATCCCAAATCAGTGTTACTAACATAGTCACTATAAAATACATTACTCCAATGTGAAATGTCAAAGCACTCCTGCAAATAATATGCCCAATTACCACCATGGCTATAAAAATCATGATAAAATGTTTCCTTTTCAACCGACACATATACGGCTATGATTCCGATTATAAGAAATAACACAAAACGTACACTCTCACTGTAAAGGAGTTTTACAATCTGTCGCTCTCTATGGGAATTGCTCTTTTTCTCCGATTGTTTTTTGGAAAAGCACTTAGCGGCAAATCCCTGTTTCGCATAAAAATTCTTTTCTTTTATAAAAGCGTTTCGACGAATCAAAAACACAACAAGCGCAGTAACCGCCAGCGTGGACAATATCGCAAGTAAACAATATGTAAAATCTCCCATCCCGTCAAATATATATAAACTCTCCGTGTAACAGGTAAACCACAAACCTCCGCAAAGCAGTGCAAAAAGATACTCTGCCGTGATAAAATAGGAGTATTGTCCTCCATTTGACAATTGTCTCTTTTTTGCAGCAACCCATATCAGAAGAATTCCGATCATCAATATGACACAAAGCATTGCCATATAAACCATTGGTGTCATATTGAATGTATTCAAACCAAACCAACTTTGATTTGGATGAAACATCTGATCAACAAACCGGAATCTCTCAAACGGATTGAGAATGCTTTCTGTTAAGCTCCTCAAAAATTGTTCTTTCTCACACCAAACATAGAAACTAGCATCATTGTATGCCGGCTCTCTTCCAACAAATAGATTGATCAAGAAATCGAAACCGTCATTGTACCAAATATAATAACTTCCAGTCCAAGTACCGATAGAGACAATAATGCCAAGTAAAGAATTCCGGCAAAGGGTCATGCACAGAAAAATCCATGTAAATCCAAGCAGCAGAGTGATTATGTAAAATCCAAGATAGATCCACATTTTTTCGTTTGGAATACTGTTAAACCCTTTTTGAGCCTCCACACCCGATACTCTGATCCATACATTATTATAATGTTTCTGAAATCCCGAAAGAATAATTCCCTGTAAAAGGTTCATGCTTACGATCAACAGGAAAAAGAACCAGTATTCGTGCATTACCAGTGCGGTCTTTTTCACAGGCAGCGTCTGTTCAAACTCCCTTGTCCGGATATCATTCACAGACAATTCGCGTAGAACAAGCAGAAAAATAATTCCCGCCATCGCAAGAAAAAAAACGTATTCCGTTGCCTTGTCATAGATGGATCCGGAAAAATCCAATCCGTATTCCGGCAATGTGTAGCTTTGATCCGCATTCTTTGCTTTTTCTGACTGAACAGACTCTGTAAGTTTTCTTTCGATACTTTCTCCGACATGAATTCCGGAGTAATCTATGCAGATATATGCGGTGTTGCTCAGCATGCATAAGAATGCGACGAGAAACATAACCAGATAAATTCTCCCTGTCGCTTCGGATAATTTACGAAAATCCTTCATGCCTATTCCCCCTTTCGACTCTTTCCTTCACCGTCACCCGATCTGTAGTCTGTCTGCTTTTTCCCTTCAGTCTCTTTCTCCTTGGTCTCTTCTAATACTACAAATAATTCCTCTAATGAAATATCTAACGGTTCCACAAGACCGGCACCGTTTTTCTTAAGTCTGGTGACAAGCGATTCATCAAAATCCCGGACGATCAGTGTATAAATGCTTCCTACATTGGAAATACGAAGTATCTCCGGCATATCATATACCGCTTTGCATGCACCGCCCTCAAATACAACATTCAGACGGGTGAGCTGTCCTTTCATATTCTCCATGGACATCTGATGCTCCACTTTTCCCTGATGCAGCATGGTCACCGAATCACATATTCGTTCCAACCCCTCCAGATTATGTGAGCTGATCAACACCCCAATATCGTTTTGTTCCACCTCATTGATCAAAAGCTCAAAGAAATGGGATTTTGCCAACGGATCAAGTCCTGAAGTCGGTTCATCCAATATCAGATAATCCGGTCTTTTCGCCGTTTCCAGCATAAATGCAAGTCGCATTTTCTGTCCTTTTGACAGTGAAAACACTCTCTTATTCACCGGAATTTTAAAAATCTCATTCAAAGTATTGAACTTTTCCCTGTCAAACAAAGGATAAAGCACCTCATACATATTCACCATTCTGGAAACCGTATATATACTTATGTATTCATTGTAATCCGCAACATATCCAATTCTGGTTTTAACCTCGGGATTATCGTATACCGGTTTTCCATCATACAAAATCTTTCCCTGATCCGGCTTATAAACACCTGTGGCGCATTTGATCAGTGTGGTCTTTCCTGCACTGTTCTCCCCGATCAGTCCGTGTATCTCACCACGTCCCACTGTAAGATTTACATCTTGCAATACATTCGTTTTATTATAACCCTTCCACAAATTCGTTATCTCGATCATATTCTCAACTCCTATTATTTCATAAATGAAAGTCTTTATTGTTTCATCCATCTTGCTTTTATGGTTTGTGTTCTATTACTCATGCAGAACAGATCTCTCCATACAGATCCTGAACCATATCTACGATTTCTTTCTTTTCGTATCCCATCATCCTAAGTTCCATAATCAGTGTACGAATCTGCTGTCGTATGCGGTCTACTTTTTCCTCATCCTGTTTCATTTCTATCTTGGATGCAATAAAAGTACCCTTTCCCCGAATCGTCTCGATCACTCCCTGACGCTCCAATTCCTGGTATGCCTTCGCCACTGTACCCGGTGTTATCTTCAATTCGAGAGCAAGTTTTCTCACGGAAGGAATTGCATCCCCGGGATTCAGATATTGCTTCATCACATCAAACTTCATCTGCTCGACAATCTGCTCGTATATCGGCTTGCTGCTCTTATAATCCAACTGTATCATCGACTCGTCTCCTTTCTGCTTTTTCCACAAATTAAACATCTCAATTACGGTAAATTCATCCGTTTGATAAGAATGGATATCACATTCTTCTGTGTATCATCTGTATCACTTGGTATGGTACAGTTATAACACAGTTTTTTACGTCTGTCAACATGATTTTATAAATCAATTTGTATTCCGTTCCCAAAAGAAAAAGCGGCTGCTTATAAAATAAAGCAACCGCTTTTCTCAAACGTTAGTAGGTAAAAACCATCTCTCGTTTTAATTTTCTCTTTTCAATAAAATCTTCGACTTCACTCTTATCAATTCCCAAACTGATCGCAAACTCGCCATATAAGCTATCCTTTGCCTGTTTTAAATAACGTTCGTCACATGCTGACATTTTCTTACCTTGCGCCAATCGTTTCTCTCTCCGATTGGTAATTGTTTTGATGATCTGAATCAAGCGTCTGCAATCGCAAGATTTCCATGCCTCCCGGTACGTCAATTCTCTGTTCTTGTCATTTTCCACATCAATCAATTCAATATCCGGCATTTCATCAATCAACTTACAGACATCAGCTTTACTGAGGATCGGACGCATCACAACTTTTTGGTTATCCACCGGCGTAAAAACTCTGCTTCCCTTAGTATACAGTGGCTTTAGTGTGTAGTAATCCTTCGACTCGTCCAACCCGTTCAAATTCATCGGTCCAATTTCTTCTACCGTGCATACACCATTCATCCCATAAACGACATACTCACCAATTTGAAACATTTTACTCCTCTCCTTTTATATTTGACCAATACAATGCAACTGTATTAATCATAACAAATTATACGGGTTTTCGTAAGCAGTTTCTTTCGTTTTTTTGATTTTCTGCGTTTTTCACACTACAATTTAAATTAATTGTGCATATTTACAACTGGTATATGCCGTGATTGGAACGTAGCTTTTTACAGACTTTCATCAGCCATCCACTCTGGCAATCCATCAAAAAGTAATCTCTTTTTTTCCGGTTAACAATCTGCCACCCTGAATAATCTGCATCACTCCGACTGTCACTCCCAGGACAATCAGTACGACACCAAATACAATATTCCAACCTCCGACACTCTTCATTGTCTTATAAATTTTTTCGTTCATAATCTTCTCCTTTTTATTCTGCCCCATATTGTTCATAATATGCATCAATTGCAGCTTTTAACTTGTCATCAATGATGATCTGACCCTTATATGGTTTGTTATACAGATGTTCTACGACTTCTGCCATCGTAACGATCGATGTCGTCTTGAATCCGTATTTCTCTTCAATCTCTTTGAGGGCTGATTTTTTACCCTGACCTCTCTCCATACGGTCAACCGAAACCACCATGCCGGCCATCTCTACATCTGCCTGTGATCGGAAGTGTCTCTTCGATGGATGTACCTGCCGTAGTCACATCTTCAATGATCACAACCCTGTCTCCGTCTTCGATCGGACTTCCCAAAAGGATTCCCTTGTCTCCGTGATCCTTCTCTTCCTTGCGGTTTGAGCAATAGCGGATATCCTCATCATACCGGTCGGCAATCGCCATTGTCGTCGCCACTGTAAGTGGAATTCCCTTGTAAGCCGGTCCGAACAAAAGATCAAAATCCATGCCAAACTCGTTGTTGATCGCCTCCGCATAATACTCGCCAAGACGTTTTAGCTGAGAACCGGTGCGATAAAAACCGGTATTCACAAAAAACGGAGTCTTCCTTCCGCTCTTTGTCACAAAATCTCCAAACTTAAGCACGTTGCAATCAATCATAAACTCAATAAATTCCTGTTTGTACTGTTCCATTGTAATCCTCCTTTATATCTGCCTATCGCATTCCGAAAATCAGTTTTCTGATTCCTGTTTTACACAACCGATGATCTCATTGATATCTTCGATGCCCTTTTCTTCCATAAATTTCTGTATTCCTTCCACAATCTCAACCGTCGTGTATGGATTGTGAAAATTCGCTGTTCCGACCGCCACGGCACTTGCACCCGCCATCATAAATTCAATGGCATCTTCATAATTCATGATGCCGCCCATTCCGATGATCGGAATCTTTACCGCATTTGCGACCTGATATACCATGCGGACCGCAATCGGCTTGATCGCCGGTCCGGACACTCCTCCGGTCTTATTGGCAACCGCAAAATTTCTTCGATGAATGTCAATCTTCATGCCGGTCAGCGTATTGATCAGGGATAAGGCATCTGCTCCTGCCGCCTCTGCTGCCTTTGCCATGACCGTAATATCCGTCACATTCGGACTCAGCTTCATGATCACCGGCTGCTTTGCCTTTTTCTTGATCTCCTCTGTAATATGGGCAAGTGCCTTCGGATCCTGTCCGAAGGCGATGCCGCCTTCTTTGACATTTGGACAGGAGACATTGATCTCCAACAGATCCACATCTTCGTCCGCAAGGCGTTCTACGACCTCCACATAATCCTGCTCTGTTCTGCCGCAAACATTTACGATGATATTCGTATCGTACTGCTGCAAAAACGGAATATCTCTTTTGCAGAACACATCCATTCCCGGATTCTGCAAGCCAACTGCATTCATCATTCCACCATAGGTCTCTGCAATACGCGGTGTTGCATTGCCCTCCCACGGAACATTCGCAACTCCTTTGGTCGTAACTGCACCCAAACGGGAAAGATCCACAAAATCGCTGTATTCCGCACCGGAACCAAATGTACCGGATGCCACCGTAACCGGATTCTTAAATTCTACTCCTGCAATCTTCACGGACAGATTCATTATAGTTCCACCTCCTGCGCATCAAATACCGGACCATCCTTGCAGATGCGTTTATTCTTTACATGACTGTGATCGTCCACATCCTTTGACCGGCACACGCAAGCCAGACAGGCACCGATTCCGCAAGCCATTTTTTCTTCGAGGGAAAGCTGCGCCTCAATGTGATTGGAAGCCGCATATTCTTTGATCGCGCGAAGCATCGGGGTCGGACCGCAGGCATAGATCACATCTCCCGTGATTCCATATTCCCGTATCGCATCTAGTACATTGCCCGAAACGCCTGTCTTTCCATCCTCACTGGCAATGTAAACCTCTCCGTTTGCCTTCAGATCTTCCAGTAAAAAAGTCTCATCCCTAAACCCCAACACAATACTCTTCTCAAAATCCAGTTCTTTTGCAAGCTGGAGCATAGGCGGTATGCCGATTCCTCCACCGATCAGAATGGCTTTCTTTTCTTTTTTCGAAAAGCCATTGCCGAGAGGACCCATCACTTCCACAAGATCCCCTTCCTGTAAATTGGAAAATTCTCTGGTTCCAGCACCTACGACCCGGTATACCAACCGTATGGTTCCCGCTTCTTTGTCTGTCTCGCACAAACTGATCGGTCTCGGCAAAAGTTTCGATCCGTCTTTACTATATACCGAAACAAACTGTCCTGCTTTTGCCAAAGAGGCGATTTCCGGAATCTCTAACACAAGACTATAAACGTCTGAAGCCAGACTCACCTGACTTTTCACAGTGGCCGTCTTTTTAACTGCACTCATTTCTTTCTCCTTTTCACACATCTTACCGTCTTGCGATTGCTCCCGTTATATCCGCAATCATATCCTTAACTGCCTGTCTGGAAGCGTCCGCAAAATTCGTCTCACCAAAAGAAGCATACTTCTCCTGCTTGTAGGCAGCGATAATGCCGCGGGAGGAATTCACGATTGCACCCAGTCCGTCTGCGTTAAAATAATGCACCAGATCCTCTGCTTTTCCACCCTGTGCGCCATATCCCGGAACCAGAATGTATGTCTTCGGCATCATTTTCCGAAGCACTTTTCCCATCTCCGGATAGGTCGCACCTACTACACAGCCAACATTGCTATAGGTGTCTCCCATGCATTCTTCGCCCCACTCTACCACTTTCTTTGCAACCAGTTCATAGAGCGGTGTTCCGTCTACCAACTGATCCTGAAATTCCCCGGAAGAAGGGTTTGAAGTCTTCACTAATACAAAAATACCTTTATTCTCTTCCTTACAAACATCAACAAACGGCTTAACTCCATCCGAACCCAGATACGGATTCACCGTTACGAAATCTTCCTGAAAACCGGAATACGATTTGCTTCCGATCTGTACCTTGCCCAGATGTCCCACTCGAGGTGGATCCGATATCTCCCCTTTTGATATCTCCGATCACAACCAATCCCTTTTCTTTGCAATATGCACAGGTTTTCTCAAATGCAGCAAGTCCCGGAATTCCAAACTGCTCATACATGGCGATCTGAGGCTTGACCGCAGGAATCAGATCATAGACTGCATCTACAATGGCTTTGTTGAACTGCCAGATTGCCTCAGCTGCTCCCTCCAATGTCTCTCCATATTCGTCAAACGCCGCTTTTTTTATATGTTCCGGAACATAAGAAAGCATCGGATCGAGTCCGACAACAACCGGTGCGTTCAATGTTGAAATCTTATTCACTAATGTATTGATCATAGCATCCTCCTAAATTTATCCTCCGG
>CAJOMI010000129.1 GCA_905235545.1 uncultured Lachnospiraceae bacterium
CCGATGATCAACTCTCTCTGTCCTCTTCCGATCGGAACCATGGCGTCAATCGCCTTGATACCGGTCTGCAGCGGTGTATCTACCGACTTTCTGGAAATAACACCGGATGCCACTCTCTCAATCGGTCTTGTTTTTTTCGTTGCGATTGGTCCTTTGCCGTCAATCGGCTGTCCCAGCGCATTGACAACTCGTCCCAGCATGGCATCGCCAACCGGAACCTCAACGACACGTCCTGTCGTCTTTACGATATCTCCTTCACTGATATTGCGATCCGCACCCAACAGCACGGCACCTACGTTATCTTCCTCTAAGTTCATGACCATTCCATAAACTTCACCCGGGAATTCTAACAATTCACCCTGCATTGCATTTTCCAATCCGTGCACGCGGGCGATTCCGTCTGCCACCTGAATCACAGTACCAACTTCGGAGGTTTCTAATTGCTTAGAATAGTTCTTTATCTGCTCTTTAATCACAGAACTGATCTCTTCTGGTTTTAAATGCATTGAAAATCAGCACCTTCCCTCTGTTCATATTCTTGTAACGTTTTTCCTTCAGGAACGCTTCCGGCGTTCCTGTTCCGGAATACACATAAGCATTCCGGCTCCCGCATCACGGGAACTCCACTTAACCTTTCTGCTGTAGCAGTTGATTCGACAATTTTGCAATCTGCGTCTTTAAGCTGCTGTCCACCACTGTATCCTGAATCCGGATGACAAGTCCTCCGATCAGAGTTTTGTCAACCGCGTAAATACCTTCAATCTCACTGTATTTTGTGGTTTCAAGAAGTCTCTTTTCAATCCTGGCTCTCTGCTCTTTACTCAGCTCGGATGCAGATGTGATGTGAGCCACACCGATTCCCTTCTCTTCCTTGATCGCATCAATGACATAATCAAAGACTGAAATAAAATCCTTCATGTGATTCTTTGCCACCATCATCGTCATCAGACCTGTCAATTCATCAGACACCTGACCCTTATATATGTTTTCAATCACTTTGATCTTCTCTTCCACAGTGATATTGGGATGGAGTAACAATCTGTTCAATTCTTCGTTTTCCAAAAATGTCTGCTTTACGAAAATGACTTCATCCAGTGTTTCATCCAATGTGTGATTCTCCACAGCCACCTCAAAAAGAGCATTTCCATAAGTCTTACTTACCTGCTTAGCCATGTACTACCACCCATTTCCTTCAAAGTTTCCTCTATCAAAGCATCCTGTTTGCTCTCATCAATCTGCTGTTCAATGATCTTGGCAGCCATTGCCGTAGCGACTCTTACGATCTCAACCCGCATTTCATCCGAAGCCTTGCTCTTTTCCAATTCAATCTCCTGATTGGCACGTGCAATGATCCTTGCTGCCTCTTCATTGGCCGCATCTACAATCTTCGCCTCGCGTTTTTGCGCTTTTATTCTAGCATTCGCTAAGATTTCTTCTCTTTCCTTGTCGATCGCCCGCAGTTTCTCATCGTATTCAGCCTTCAGATCTGCTGCATCTTCCTTGTCCTTCGCTGCAGATTCAATATCATTTTTAATCTTTTCGGTTCTGTTTTCCAGAACTTTTTTCACCGGCTCGAACAGGACGTTGGATACAAAGAAAAAGAGTATAAAGGTTGCGATTGCCTGAATGATCACATCATTGAGCAACTGTGCATCCACTCCGAAAATACGGGATTCTTCCGTGAGAAACATCAGGTTTGCTGTTCTCAGACCAAATAATATATCCGTCAAGAGGTTATCCTCCTTTCTGTTTCTTCTCAATAGGATGACCGCTTAGCGCATCTGTCTTCCTATTCTGTCATCTGCCTTATGAGGCTTATTCATTCAGAAACGCTCCCTGCGTTCCTGCTTCGAATGCGCTTAAGCTTTATATATTATTTCAAAAACTTGATCATCGGATTACCGAACATCAAAAGCAAAGCAACCACGAAACTGTAAAGACCTGTTGTCTCCGCTACCGCCTGTCCCAAAAGCATTGTAGACATGATATCGCCCTTTGCTCCCGGATTCTTTCCAACTGCAGAAGCACCCTGACCGGCTGCATATCCCTGACCGATACCGGGACCAAAACCTGCGATCATCGCTAACCCCGCACCAATTGCTGAACAAGCTAAAATTAAACCTTCGTTTGTGATGTTTGACATAAAATCATACCTCCATAATCATTGTATTAGTATTATATTGATGAGTCCGAATCTTCCCTGTCATAATCAGGCGATCCTTCTCATATTCTCTCATTTTACATTATCATTCTTCCATCTTCTGTGAAATGAATACCATGGTCAGCATACAGAATACGTATGTCTGGATCACACCTGAAAACAGATCCAGATACGCATGCAGTGCAGCCGGAATACCAATCTTCACAAAGATCGGAAGCAGTCCGTAGTACAGTGCCGTACCCGCCATGACATTACCGAACAGACGCAACGACATGGAAACCGGTGTTGCAATCTCGCCGATAAAATTGATCGGGAACAGGAACCAGAGTGGCTGGAACAATCCCGTGATCGCACCAATCTTGTTATACTTGAAATTGTTATACTGAATCAGGCAAAACGTGATCAGTGCAAGAGAAAGTGTCGTTCCGTAATCCGCTGTCGGCGGCCTTAAACCAAACAGTCCGGAAATATTGGAAAACATAATAAACAGGAACAGAGTCCCGATGTAGTTTACATACTTCTTGCCGTGTTTGCCCATCGAAGAATCCACAAATCCCTGCAATGTCTCCACAATCAATTCAACCACATTCTGAAATCCGGTCGGAATCTCCTCTGCATGCATGAATTTTCTTCGTGCAACAAGTGAAAATATCATGATCGTTGCACAGATGAGCAAAATGCAGACATGGGATGTCGTGATATACAATGTATGCCCATTAATCTGATATGCGTACAGATAATGGATGGAAAAATCCACATTCTCATCCGTCGCTAACAGCATTGGCAACGCTCCGTAATTCATCCTTTCACCTTCTTTCTGTCATATATTCTCTATTCAGAACCCGCCCCGTCCAAGTGTTGTTATGATTGGAAAACAGGCGGCAACTCTGTTTTTATTGTTATACGTTATCCTCATCAGGAGGAAACTGTGTCACGTAGTGTTCCGGATATAACTTTTTCAGAAAAAAAGGTGCCATAAGAGCTCCCATTTTCAATCCGAGCATTCCCAAAAACACAGCGATAAAGTTCATCTGTTCCACCTGCAATGCCACTACAAGTGCAAGCAGCATGAAAAGCAACCGGAAAAAGCTCTGACGCTTGACATATTTCTCTGCCTGTTCCGGCGACAGATCCAGTGCCCGATCGAGTGTCCGTGTCATATGAAACATAAGTCCCACTGCAACCGCACAGCCGAACAGCAATCCCAGTGTATAGGACAGCCCATCTTCCGAAATGAAGAGTCCGATCAGCTCCGCAACTACCGCATATATGGCAAGTCCAATAGAAAACCCTACCCAGGTCTCTTTGATCTGATTCATATCGCTACCTCTTATCATTCAAAACCCTATACCGAAACAAAAAATCGGAAAACACACAATAAGCTAATTATACTAAGTTTTCCGATTTCTGTCTATGTCTATTTTTATATTTTTTTGAAGCGAAATTTTTAACCTATTTTTGTGTCAAATTCATAAACAATTTCCTTGTGAAAGGACTCTCCGGCTTTCACAATCGGTTGAATAGCGATTCACTGCATCCGGATAAAACTGCGGTTCAAAACATACCGCTTCCCTGATGTTATAGACATTTCCCTGTTTTCCCTCTACCTGATCCAGATAATTACCGGTATACATTTGAATACCCGGATAATCGGTAGAAAGTGTCATGGTAATCCCTGACTTGTCTCCGGTTGCGATTACCGCCTTCCGAACGGTTCCGTCATATCCGTTCAGACACCAATTGTGATCGTAGCCTCTTGCAAGTTGCAGTTGTTCATACTCCGCCTCAATCTCCTGTCCGATTCGTTTTTCGTTCGTGAAATCCATCGGCGTTCCCTTCACATTCAGGATTTCTCCTGTCGGAATCGACTCCACATCAATCGGAACAAATGTATCCGCATCCACAGAAACCACATGATTCAGAATGGTCCCGCTCCCCTGTCCGTTCAGATTAAAATAACTATGGTTCGTTATGCTGATCGGTGTGTCTTTATCACTCTTTGCGTCAAACTGAATACGAAGAGAACTGCCTGCGATCTGATATGTCACTTTGAGTTGCATTTCTCCCGGAAATCCCTGATCTTTATCCGGGCTGATCAGTGAAAGAGAAATATGATCTGTCGTCTCTTCCTCAACCGTCCAGATCCTCTTGGAATATGGTTGAAATCCACTGTGAAGTGTGTTATTCCCTTCATTGGCATCCAGTTTATACTGCTCCCCATGCAAACTGAAAGACGCACCGCTGATTCTGTTTGCCACTCTGCCCACATTGCATCCTATATAGGTGCCTTGCGCATCGGATTCATAGCCGGAAACATCCTGAAATCCCAACACGATATCCACAAAGTCTCCATTCTTATCCTTGACCCACAACGAAATCAGTGATCCTCCAAACTCACTGACCTCAATACGGATTTCCTCATTTTCCAGGACATGGTTATTGATCTTTTGTCCGTTTTTAAGTTGTCCAAATTCTCGCATTCTTTTTTTCCTCCTTAATACATATATTTATATAACTTTTCCACAGCATCCGGAAGTTCAGAAAAGGCGTGAATGCTCAAAACATTCTGTGCGATCTGTCCAAATCCGTATTCTGCATGAATAAAGTGTACCCCCGCTGCCTGACTCGCATCATAATCTCCCTGCGTGTCCCCGACATATACCGCAAATGTGAGTCCGTTTCTTCCGACCAGATTGCGTATATTTTCTCCTTTTTCCAGTCCGTTGTTGCCATAACATTCGATGTCTTCAAAATAATGTTCAAATCCATAATGTTTCAGAAATGTCTCTATATATCCCGTCTGACAATTACTCACGATATAAAGGAAATATTCATCCCGCAGCTGATTCCACGTCGCTTCCAGACCGGGATACAATACACCGCCGTGCTCGAGCAGATAACGGTTCTCATTCTCACAACATTTTTCCAGCAACTGCATTCGTCTTTCTTCTGCCAATTCCGGAAACATCGCCTCAGCAAGTTTATCCATGGTCAACCCCATCACACTGCGTATCTCTTCCGCAGTGATGATACGTTGATCCGTATACTGTCTTGCAATCACTTCTGTCCAACTGTCCGCAACGCCCTCCGAAGAGTCCCATAGCGTTCCGTCCATATCAAAAATGATGCCCTTCTTATTCATATTCGTCTATTCCCCGCTTCTAAAATATTGATATTAATCGACTATGCTGCGTTCAACCTGCGGCTTTGCCCCGGTTTCACTAAGCTCTGCCGTATACGGAAAGTGACCCTGTCAGTCTTCGCCAATCCAACTTCCCTGCCTTTCATAGTAACACGCAACCGGTTTACTAACGTTAACAATACCATAAGGCGAATCATTTTGCAATTTTTTTCAATCGGAAGGGCATTCCCTTTTTTCTCTATTTTACCAAAATTTTTAATGTCATATTCGCAATTTCATGTTATACTGTATGTAGCGAAGTCAAGACTCGCTTGCGAGTCTTGCGCGCCGGATTCGGGTCAGCTTTAGCTGACAAATTCCTAACCGGATCCGTGCGCATCCTCGCGGAGCGTTTTAACTCAGTCGGAGCTTGTACCCCGATTGAGTATAACTTGTCATAACCCCTACCTTCGCTATCGCTTAGAGGTTGGGGATTTCTACGACTGAGTTAAGACAACTGTTCTCATTGCTTATGCTTACTGCAGAATAGATTGAGACAAAATTACATACAAGGATGGGAAATGATATGGAAGATTTTGAAGATTATGAAGAACTGACACCGGAAGAAATCGAAAGAGAACGAGTGGCGCGCAAAAGAAGGCGAGAGGCGAGAGAACGCAGGCGCAGGCAGAGAAAAAGACAGGCTATCATACGATGCAGTATCCTGATTCTGATCGTCATTTTGATCATCGTCGGTTTTGTTAAACTGCTTTCCGGAATTTGGAAACATTTTCACAACTCCGATAAAAGGAACAGCACCGCAACAGAGACGATTGTTCCTACTACCGAGGAGGCAACAACAGAAGCGCCTAAGCCGGAGATCGATGAAAGCATTCTGGCAAAACCATTACCGGAAGATCGTCAGGCAGCTCTGGCCATTTTGAAGGAGCAGGCGGAAACCGACAGCGACATTCATGCGATCTATGAAAATGCAGCCGTCTATCCGGACAAGATCCTGCAATGTCTCGCGATCAACTCAGAGATGAAACAATTTGTATTGGATTATCCGGCACAGATCAGTGTTGTCTTTGAAGGAGATTTCGAAGTGGATGTACCGGTCAGTGAAGTTCCTCTGTTCCTGCAATACGATGAACAGTGGGGCTATGCGGATTACGGGACCACATTACTTGCCATCAACGGAAGCGGCCCTGCCTGCCTTTCCATGGCATACACCTATTTGCAGCAGGACGGATACCTGAATCCGATACGAATTGCGGATTTCAGCATGGAGCAGGGATACCTCGGTGAGAACAATGAAACCTTCTGGAAACTGATGACAGAAGGCGCTTCCTCGCTGGGATTGATTTCCAATGAACTTTCCACCTCGAAAGAGGATATGATCAGCGCATTGGAAGATGGCAAATTAATCATCTGTTCAATGGATCCGGGCGACTTTACCAAGACCGGACAATACATCCTGATCCGCAGCTACGAAAACGGTCTGTTCTATGTAAATGATCCGAACAGCGAAGCCAGAAGTAATGTAGGCTGGGATTATGAGCGATTGAGCTCGCAGATTTCCAATATGTGGGCGATTGAAAAAGGAACCGGCTACTCTCACGGGGATTCGGAGTCCGATAACGAAGACGGTGACTACGACAACACCGATGATTCCGACAACAACACAGACACCGGCGATGGCACAGACCAGACCGATGATAACAATTAAGAAAATGCGAACGGGCAGCATCC
The DNA here is from genome assembly GCA_905235545.1 of uncultured Lachnospiraceae bacterium. GTDB lineage: Bacteria > Bacillota > Clostridia > Lachnospirales > Lachnospiraceae > CAG-590. Next base: position 7,035 of record CAJOMI010000129.1, read on the forward strand.
AATCCGATGTTGCCCGTTCGCATGTTTCATTGATACCGATTCATCCTTTTTTACTCATCCAATCCGTGTTTCACCGCATAGACGGCTAGCTGTGTGCGATCCTTCAAGGATAGTTTTTCCAGCAATCTGGAAATCTGATTGCGCACTGTTCCCTCTGCCAGACAGAGTTCGCCCGCAATCTCTTTATTGTCATATCCCTGTGCCACAAGTTTCAACACCGCCAGTTCCCGATCTGTGATATTATCCTGCAAGTCATCTTCATTTGACTTTCCATACCCATTCTTCTCCGGGTTCACCATCTGATTTCGCATTCTTTTGTAAACGCCTTCTCCAAAAACACTCATGCCGGCATACACACTTTTTACGGAGGCGATTACCTTTGCATCCTCCATCTCCTTTAAAATGTATCCATCTGCCCCGCTTCGCAGCGCCTTTTCAATCGTCTCCTCATCATCAAATGTGGTGAGCACCAATACCCGTACTTCCGGAATCTCCTCCTTTATAGCTGCAATTCCATAAGCTCCATCGTACTCCGGCATCCGCATATCCATCAGGACAACATCCGGTCTGTATACTCTGCTCTTTTCAAATGCTTCTTTCCCATTCTCCGCAAGTGCGACCACCTCTATCGTGTCGTCCTGCTCCAGCACGGCCTGAAGCCCCTGTCTCAAAATCATTATATCATCTGCAATTAACACTTTGATCTTATCCATCTTATCTTCTCCCCCCATCCGGATTCTTACTGCACTTCCTTGTACGTATCGTTCATTGAAACAGGTTCCTTCACCGGTGTTCCATTCACCGGTACTTTTATTCGCGTCAGGAATCCTTCTCCCTTCGCCGTCAGAAACCGCACCGTTCCGCCTGCGTTCTCCACCCGTTCTCTGATTCCTCGGATTCCGTTATTCTCCTGCAATTTGTCACATCCATCTCCATTATCACCGATGATCAATTCTACCTGATCCGGCTGAAACCGGATTATGATCTCCATCTTCGTTGCTCCGGAATATTTCAAAGCATTTGTAACGGATTCTCTGGCCGAATCATATAAAACTCTGTACAAATGAGAATACTGTTCCGAATCCTCTCCCTGAATGGTAACCTCAACCGGAATCTCTTTGACCTGATCTGCCAACTGCACAATTCCCTGTGTGACCAGCTCGTAGGATGCCTCTTTGCGAAGCTGGTTGATGGACTGCCGCAGTTCACGTATCCCTTCATTGGAAAGTGTTCT
>CAJOMI010000130.1 GCA_905235545.1 uncultured Lachnospiraceae bacterium
ACGTCTCCAATTCTAAACTTTTACGTTCCAGAATAGTATACACAATTATGACAACATGGGCAATACATTTCTAAAAATTCCTTCCCCATATTCTCTTTGGTTGTTACTGTTCACGCCCCAATGTCATGAAGTTAAGCCGGACGTTGCCGGACATGATATATATTTTCCATTCCGGGCACGCTTTCACTTAGTTGTTCACACTTCAGCCGTCTGCACTTGCTGCGGCGGTATACCAGCAACGTAAATTGTACCGGCATCGGGCACATTAGAATGCAAAGTTGTGCCCGATGCGTAACGGTGAAGTCGAAGGCTGAACTGTTACAGCCCTTCAAATACTGTATGAAAGAAAAGTCAAAAAAGAAAGATTGACGAATACATCTGTTAGATATTAGTCAAGAGCACCATCAGCAAGAACAAAAGTAAGCGCAAAAACAGTGACGATAACCGTCAAAAAAGCGGATACCGCTACTGCAAATAAGGTTTGTGATCAGGCAAAACAGGGTAAGAATTTCCAACTTAAAATCAAAGGAAATAAAAAGCAATCCTTGAATCTGTTGGAAAAGATAAACAAGAAAATCCGTAAAGTAAACGGATGGGATCTGGAGGTAAAAACAAAAAAGGGAAAACAGCTTGCAAACAGGACGGTTCGACTTTCTGGTGGTATTCCAGCACCACCAGAAAGGATACAGGCGCCGGTTCCTGCGAAGTAATGTATGTTACTGATGTAGAGCAATTAAATTAGGCACTCTGAACCGTTACCATCGATTTTCCATTCAGGACGGTCACAACGCCGTGATCACAATTCCGGTCATGGTAACGGCAAACAGTATCATCATCTCACAAATCTGCAGAAAATATCCCGCCATCTTCCTACTCCCTTACACACTCTGATTTCCACTTTTTCCGGTCAGTGAGTCATACGTCACACCGTATTTGCGCGCTATGTCCTCCGCATATGACATTCCCTCCGGTGGAGCGACTGCAATCTTGAAGGATCTGCTGCCGCCTTCCGAACAGACGACAAGGGACTGTGCCTTGCATGCGTGACCGGAGATTTCTCCGGTCTCATCGACTTGTACTTTTGAGCCGGAAAAGCCACCCGTAGAATTGCGTGCATCGCCGGAGATTTCTCCGCCTGCATCTGTATCTCCTTTTGATAAAGGCTCAACCGAAGCGTTTATCTCGTCCAGTTCCCGTGCGAGCTTATGCATATGTGTATTATATATGGTCCTTGACCCTTTATTGAGGATCGCCCTTACAGCGTCGCGGGCTATATAATAACCCTCTTCAAATGATGTGGTGGAGAATGTCTCGTTAAGAAGTATCAAACTGTGTTCGGTCGCCTTATCGTACAGTTCCTTAAATCTGATGCATTCCTCTCCCAGACGTCCCAGATCCATGGTCTTGTCCTCATCCGCAGGAAAATGGGTGTAAATGCAGTCAACCGGAACATATTCAAACGAACTACCCGGTATGTATATCCCTCCCTGGGCAAGAACATACAGCAATCCTACAGCCACCGTTATGGTAGTCTTACCGCCGCGGTTCGCACCGGTCAGTATATACACACTGTGTTCCGGATCAAACTTAAGGTCGTTTACTACTATATCAATCTTATCATTGATGTGAGACTGTGCAAGAAGCAGGCTGTATATGTCCACGGCAGACGTTGTGTCTCCGGATACAGCTCGGGCTCTGTTAAATACATATCCCGCTGCCTGCATCTTTTCTATATATTCTGCCCATCGTATATAGTACATAAACTCCGGAATGAGATCCGTGATCTCCGTAATCGTGATATTCACGTATTTATTGAGTACTTCCTTAAGGTTCTTCACTGTCAGGTACAACATGTGGTTCACCACGTTGTCCATATAGCGCGTCACATCAGAGGTTGGATCTCCCTGGGCGACAGCTGACATGGTTATATATGCAAAAGGTGAGGCAGTGATTGTATGAAATTTGGCAAACCGGGCTACGACTGAATTTATATCATCCGTTGAAGCGTTGAACGGCTGATAATGATAATCTTCTTTCCATTCATTGCCTTCCTTCACACCGCCTTTTTTTGCCGTGATCGCATCACTAAAGCTGCCGATAACTCCGGATTTGCTGAATTTTTTGTTGTTAATGGAAATCAATCCTATGCTCTCCGCTTCATATCGATTGTTAAGGTTTACCCCCAGAGTAACACTCTTTAATTCGGAAGTGGAAGCTCTAAGCCCCCGGATATCATTTTTCAGTTCACCAAATGCATGGTCTTTATAGATCGTCTCGACATGTTCTTTAAGATTTTTGAGACCGTGGGATTGGATATCACATCCGGAAAGGCATTCCTGAATCGCTTCAACACATATGATATAATCATTAATCTCCTCCAGCCTGTGGATAAGTTCAAATGTGGATGCGGTCTCCTCATGACCCTTCTTGAAGGACCCATAGTCCTTGAGGAAATTGATCTTGTCCAAAATTGCCATTATCTCTTTTCTGAGATCCGAAAATCTCAGAATGTCCTCAAAAACCTCAGCTCTGTATTCCGCAACCTCAGGGCTGCTCGTCATATGCGAAAGAACGCGCATGATATAAGCCCTTTCCGACTCTGAATCCGAAAGATCGTTCACCACCTTATCCAGACCAAGGTTATGCGCTGTTTCTTCCCCGATCGACAAAAAACCGGCATCCTTACCGGATGTATCCTCAATATTCGGATATAACAGACTGATTTTGTTTGTAAATGACATTTTATTCACTCCTCTCTCCCAGAACGCTCCCGGCGTTCTTGCTGTGATGATTGTGAATCTCCTCATCGACTCATCTTGCTGCAAGCTCCAGACGATACTTCGGAATCAACCGCACCGTATCGAGTGCGCACCCGGTCTGTGATCCAAAGCGCCTCTCCCACACGAAACGCTCTGCTTGTCATCGTCTCCTCCTGTCTTAAAATGTCAATATGATTCTCATTTAATTCGATAACTGATTATACCATTTTATCGGATTACTGTGAAGTCCAACCCGACTAAAGCTACATGCGTTTGATTACTGTTCAGACGCCAATGTCATTAAGTTAAGCCGGACGTTGCCGGACATGATATATGTTTTACCATTTCGGGCACACTTGCGCTTCGTTGCAAACGTAGCAGTGCTAAATTCGCCGTCCCCGGACGGCTCATTAAGAACCGACGTTTGCAAATAGCCCTATATGGTAAAACACATATCATGTCCCGCAACTGTGTATTGGCAATTCTTTAACTTAATGACATTGGTTCATTCCTCCTCCTTCTTCGAATACAGCTGCACCGACAACAACCCGGAAAAATGCGGAAAAGTTTCATCCTTAAAAATGTCGATTTATGTCATTATTCCGCCTTAAAAGTGTCATGTTGTTATTGTATTTCCGCCTTAAAAATGTTATATTATAAAAAAGAACGGAAGGCAGGGGAAATTATGTATAGAATTCAGATGGAAGCTTTACAAAAATGGAAAACAAAGAAAAACAGAAAACCTTTACTGTTATCCGGTGCAAGACAAGTGGGTAAAACCTGGCTTGCAAAGGAATTTGGAAGATTATTTTTTGAAAAAACAGCCTATATTAACATGGATAATAATACTGTGATGCGGGATGTATTTGAACAGGGATACAACATAGATACCATTATTTCAGCATTCAAGATAGAAAGTGGTGTCCATATCACTCCGGAAAATACTCTGATTATCATTGATGAAATTCAGGAAGTACCAAAAGCCTTATCTTCCTTAAAATATTTTTGTGAAAACGCACCTGAATACTACATCATTGCAACTGGATCCATGCTTGGAATCGCCCTCCACGAAGGAACATCCTTTCCTGTGGGTAAAGTAAATACTATGTCGCTTTTCCCTCTAACATTTTATGAATATCTCCTCGCATGCGGGAAAGATGAATTGGCAAATCTTATACACACGCACAACTACGAATTGATCAATACTTTTTCGACAGAGCTGACGACAGTTCTTAAAGAATATTATTATGTCGGCGGAATGCCGGAGGTCGTTCAAACCTTCATTGACAACCACGACTATAATGAAGTCCGTGAATTGCAGAATGAATTACTGTCCTTTTATAGTAATGACTTTTCCAAGCATGCACCGGCAAATGTAGCAGAACGCATACAAATGGTATGGTCTACCCTCCCGAAGCAGCTTTCAAAAGAAAATAAGAAATTCATCTATGGCCTCGTCCGGGAGGGTGCACGTGCAAAAGACTATGAAGTTGCAATTCAATGGCTTGTCGATATAGGATTGGTACATAAATGTTACCGTCTTTCAAAGCCATATCTTCCATTAAAGTCCTATATTGAGCTTGATCATTTCAAACTTTATATGTTTGATATCGGATTGCTTTCCGCAATGTCCGGTCTTGATGTGCATACCATACTTGAAAAAAATAAAATATTCGTTGATTTTAAAGGAGCTCTTACGGAACAATATGTTGCAGGAGAACTGATTGCACACGGTCTTCCCCTTTACTATTATTCAACGCCTAACTCCACCGGTGAAATCGATTTTATCCTTCAGAACCATTCTGATATAATGCCCATCGAAGTAAAAGCGGAGGAAAATCTTAAAGCAAAATCTTTAAGAGCATTTCGCGAAAAATATCAACCTGATCTATCCATTCGAACATCCTTATCGAATTACAAAGAACAGAATTGGATGGTCAACGTTCCGCTATACATGATCGGAGAATATCTTGAAAACAGATAATATCCTGTTCTACTTACTCCTCCGTGATCATTTCCACCGGCTTCATTTTCCGTGTCTTAAGCCCCAACAGACCCGCTGTGAGAACCGCGATCACCAATATTCCAAGTGCCGTAACCCCTTGCCATACGGAAGGAATGGCAAAATCCACCTTCTTTATTCCGAATATGGCCATGCTCG
>CAJOMI010000131.1 GCA_905235545.1 uncultured Lachnospiraceae bacterium
TGATGTACTTACTCTTTTCCTTTGCATACATCAGATTATTTGTAAAAACCCCATATTCACGATCATATTCAGTTGCCATGTAGTTTACGCCAAGTCTCTTTGCAATAGGCGCGATGAGGCAAGTTGGGGAGGCACTGATAATCAGGTCATCCGGTCTTTTTTGTTTCAAATACCATTCGGAAATATTCTTCTCATGTTTATCCCAATAATGTTCAATCTGCACATCAAAATCTTCTATCATACATAGATAACTGTAAAATTTTCGCAAAAAAAGATAAACCGGAATCTTTCCGCCTTTATAGAGGAATATATTTTTTATCGTCTTCGGAACGTATGAAACCAACAGTTTCGGATGCCGTTCTATACACCAGACCGCAAAATCCACTGAAGAATTGGGATAATATATCGTTCCATCAAAATCATATACATTCATTTCATTAGATTTCAAGAAATACAGCTCTTGATAAAGTCCTTATCAGAATATTGTATGAATACGGCTGTCAAGATCAAGCGTAAACTTTACCTGCCAATTATAACATGTCAGTTTCATGTTTTTTGAGACATCAGTCGTTTTTGTTTATGTTCCCCGGAAATACAAGATTTAAAGTGGAAGTTGTTGTTCTTATAGACTGAATCGATATCATCCTGTGTAATCCCAAGATAATGTTTCATGATGGTTTCGGCAGCATGATTATATATTTCCATCAGCAGCGCGGATGGAATTTTCTGATATTTCCACGTAAAATATGTACATATTTTTTCCTTTTTTAATAAATTTTAAGTTGGATAGAACCTAAACTGAGATATTTCATTATTTTTAAAGAGAAACTTTTGGAGACTTTATGATAATGTAAATAAGTAACAATTTAAATAGAAAGTTAAATCAGACGGCAGATAATGCCATAAATTTATTCATTTTAGATTTTAGCTTGTATTAGTAAAATCTTTTTCAATTTATTGCTTTTTGTGAAATATTTGGTATAATGATACTTGTAAATATGAAACCTTCTATTTAAAAGTTTCATTGTAAAAGTTTTATTGGCTTATCGCTATGCCATAAATAACGACAATTATTATGGAGTGGATCATAAAATTCCTAAAACTTATATACGGCTTCAAAACAGATATTGTTTAAGTGTAGGGAAAAGAAAAAATGAAACCGGACGCGGATCGCTTTTGATGATACTCTATTGCATATGCTGAAGGCGGAGATAAGGAACGAAGATTCCGTATATAAGCAAAAGTACGGAAAAATTCGTAAAAGCGAGCGGGCTGAAAGCCCCGCGGATAGCGTAGCTATCTGTGTTTTTTTAAAGTGTATAGTATAATTATCAAAAGTGGAAGGATATATGATAACAAGAAATCTGCTTTATATGCTTCACTCCTTATCAGTCCAAACAGTATTATTTTGAAGGTTACAACAGGCTCATAAATAAAATGAAACTCCATATCAGATTTTTTTAAGAAATCTTATATTTTGATTTATAATAGTAGATATATCAAAAATTCAAGCAGTGTTGACATATAAATTCATCGGAGGAAAAGTATTATATGGAAAACAGTCCGGTATTAATTCAAAATCAGAATTTGAATGAGAACAAAACAAATGAACGAATGAATTCCTATTCGTATACAAGTGAAAACGATGGGATGTCTTTGATTATTCACTTGCTTGAAAATATTCACTGGATTTTGCTTGCCGGCATCATATGTGCGGCAATTGCAGCATTTTACGTTCTGAAGATGGCAACACCTCTATATAAAGCCACATCAAAAATTTATATTGTCACATCTGAGAGCAGTATTTCCCTGTCGGATTTGCAAATCGGTTCCAGTATCGCACGGGATTACCTTGAAACATTCAATATCTGGCATGTTCATGAAATGGTCGATGAGCGATTAAATCTTGACTATAGTTATAATCAACTGGCGGGAATGGTATCGGCGGAAAATCCGAACGGAACGCATTTGCTTTACATCAATGTTACTTCACCGGACCCTGAGGAAGCGAAACTGTTGGCGGACGCTTATGCAGAAGTGCTGCAGGAATTTATCGCTGAAAAAATGGACTTACGCAGGCCGCGAGTTGTTGAAAAAGCTCTCACACCGACACAACCCTCATCCCCGCGTGTAAATTTAACAATTGTCGCCGGGTTTGCCGTCGGTGCTTTTTTGGCAGTTACTTTTATTGTAATCCAGTTCATTTTGGATGATCGCATCAAATCGGAAACAGATGTCCAAAATGTTTCCGGATTGGCTACGTTTGGTATGGTTAATTTGCAAAATGAGAATAAAAACTCAACAGAAGTTCAACCTGAAATCAGCACTGAATTGACAACAGCGCAAAATGAGCAAATAGCAAATATAACGCGCAACCTCGAATTGGATTATGAAGCGACAGAAACGATCAACGCAATATGTTCCTCAATTTCTTTCTCAGGCAGAAATCTGAAGCGGATTGCTGTTACCGGATATGAAGCCAACAGCGGGAAAACTTTTATCAGTCTGCATATTGCAATGGAAATGGCAAAACGCGGAAAAAAGGTTTTGTTGATCGATGCCGATTTACGAAAATCTGTCATGCTCAGACATTACAAAATTGTGATTTCAGGAGATTACAAAGGATTGGCACATTACCTGTCAGGTCAATGTGATTTGAATGACGCCATATATCAAACCAACATTCCGAATCTCTCTTTAATGCCGGTTGGTGAGATTGTCAAAAATCCGATTCCTCTTTTGACTTCAGAGGATATGAATGAAATGATGGATACCGTGAGCGAACAATATGATCTGGTTTTGGTGGACACACCACCAATCGGTATCGTGATTGACGCTGCTGAAATCGCCAGATATTGCAATGGGGCGCTATTGGTAGTACACCATAACAAATCAACCCGAAGTGAACTTTCACGCATGCAAAAGCTTATTGAACAAACAGGAACGCCTATTCTCGGTGTAATCATCAATAAAGTAAGTATGGGCAGGCTGAGTCGGCATCGATATGGTTATTATTATGGGGATTATTATTACTATGGACAAAAGGAAGGCGAAAATAAAAGCGAACACTCCGACGGACATCATAACGGAAGTGAAAAATAAAGGAAGTTTATAATGAAGGACAAAAAACAGGTACTGTTCAGAGCAATAATACTCTGTGGCATCACTGCGCTTCTGTTAGTGGGATTTTTAGTCTATCAAAACCATAAACAGGACCGCCAAACGCCAAGATCTTCCGGAACAAAGGAATTCATGGAAGAGGGAATTGTTACCTGGGAAGGAGAACGCTATCGTAGAACTCCGGCAGTTAAAACTATACTGCTGGCCGGTATCGACAGAACCGGTAATGAACTTGAAGGCGTCAGCAGTGCCCGTTATCGATCGGGCGGTCAGGCAGACTTTTTGATGTTCATTGCCATTGACCATACCAATCGACAAATTCACCGTCTTCAAATCGATCGTGACGCTATGACCGAAGCGACAGTACTGAGTGTTTATGGTCAGGAAACCGGTACTCGTTTGATGCAGGTTTGTCTTTCTCACAGTTTTGGTGCCACAAAGGAAGACAATGCCCGATACACCATTCGCGCTGTCAGAAATCTGATGGATAATGAGGAGATTTATAATTGGTATATGGTAGACTATACAGCAGTTGGAACACTCGCGGATATGCTGGGAGGAATTCAGCTTACTGTTCCTACTGACATGACAAGTATTGACTCTTCCTGGACAACAGGAACTGAAATTTCTCTTATAGGAGACCAGGCGATTAGATTTGTCCGTGAAAGAAAAACCATCGGAAAAGGTACTAATGAGGAACGTATGCAGCGGCAGAATGTTTTTATGGACGCCGCATTGGAACAAACGCGTCTGGCATTTGACGCAGACAGTGATTTTGGATCGGAGCTTTTATCTGCACTGCGCAGCAAATCCGAAACAAATCTTTCAGACGCTGAATTACTTGATATAATTAACAGTACCAAAACCTATGAAGTATTGCCTGTGAATTATTTGGATGGTACTTACACTACCGGAGACAGTGGTTATATGGAATTTTATCCTGCAGAAAACACATCTCAGGATTGGATAATTCAAAATTTGTATACAAAGGTGTTATAATAAAAAAAATTATAACATCAAAAAAAGATCCATAAAGGAGGGATCAATTATGAAGAAGTATTTGTTTATTGTATTGGCAATGGTATGTTTGGTCTTCGCGCAGGCCGCTTATGCCGCTCTCGATTCAATCGAAAGTCCTCAATTACCGCCGGTAATTGAAGATATCGTTGAAGAAGTGCAGCCTGTTTACACTATCACCACCACTGTAATTGATATTCATGGTGAAGAAGTTGAAGCTCCCACTGTTACACCTGTTGAAGTAGGAAAACCGATCGAAACCAAACCTGGTGTATTCCAAACCATGCCGTCACGTGATGTCGAAATTACGCAGATTTATATTCCTGATGAGTTGTTGAACAACCCGAATTTCTATCTGCTCACTATTGATGATTACGATACACCGTTAGGTCTTGGTGCCATTCAAATGAATATCGGTCATTGTGTTGAATAATCCCGTTTACAGGCAATTATCTGTGACTCAAATCACAGAAACAGGAGCTTAAAATGAAAAAATTATTCAGTTTATTTATGCTTCTTGCTCTTTTGACTGGGGTTTTGTCTGTTTTTGCACAGACCGATGATGAAATGTTCATCATAGAAGATGACGGTTTTGATTCGGAATTCTTTGAATTCGATGATGAGTTTGAAGACGATTTCGGTGATGTGATTGATGAAGAAGAGGATGAATGGGATTTAGATAGTCTCGTTGCCTACGATTACAAGCACATCACCGTGGGTAATCCCACACCTTTGGATGGTAAGTTCTTCACGGATTTGTTCGGAAACGATACAAGTGACGCGGATGTCCGCAGGCTGGTAGCAGGTTATAATCTTGTCACCTGGAACTTTGAAAAAAGTTATTTTCACTTCGATAATTCGGTTGTGAGCAACGTGATCGTAACCATGGATGAAGATGAAAATCGCAATTATATGATCATTCTTTACAATGATCTGTATTTCTCTGATGGAACGCCGATAAACGCATACAGTTATGCGTTTTCGGCGCTGCTGCAAAGCAGTCCGCTGATGCGTGATTTAGGTGTGGAACCTGCTATCTTTGACTATTTGGTCGGATATGAGGATTATGCTGAAGGCAAAACGCCATATCTGGCTGGTGTAAAAATTATCAAAGATAATATTTTGCTTTTGACGGTTAAAGGGGAATCGCTTCCTTATTTCTATGAACTTGATCGTCTGGCTTTTTATCCATATCCAATTCACAAAATCGCTCCGGGTTGTGCGGTTTATGATGATGGTCAGGGTGCCTATATCGGAAATGAAAATTCTGCAGCAACAGAACCGATTTTCACCGGCGATTTGCTGAAGCAGACAATTCTGGATGAAAAAACAGGTTATCTTTCTCTTCCGACTCCCGGTTCCGGACCTTATGATATTATCTCCTATGATGGGACAAATGCCGTCTTTGAAATCAATCCCTATTATAAGGGAAATGAGCAAGGCAAGAAACCCCGTATTAATATGCTGACCTATCATGGAGCAGACCGTGAATCGATGATAGGAGATTTGAGTGAAGGGAAGTATGCACTCTTAAACAAGGTGACTTATTCTCCTGAAATCCTTGAAGGACTTCAATTGACTGTAACACAGCCTCAATTCACTCGTGCTACCTATCCCCGCATTGGATTGACGTACGTTTATTTCAATCCGCTTAGCAAAAATGTTCAGACACAGGCTGTCCGTCAGGCTATTGCTTATGGTTTCGACAGGGACAGTCTGATTCAGTCATACGCTGGTAACTTCGGTTTGAGGATGGACTGCCTCACCGGTATTGGCCATTGGCCAATGGACTTACAGTGTTGTTTCCGGTACCATGGCTTATCCTGTGCCGGATCCTGATCCGGCAGAAGGTACCGCGGGCGAAAAAGCTTATGAGGAAGCCATCTCCTCCTGGGAAGAGCTTACTTTTGACAATCTTACAATTTATGAGTTCGATCCAGAGGAATCAGCCCGGATTCTTGACAAGGCCGGTTGGACTTTGAATGATCAGGGGCAATCTTTTGACCCGAAGGCAGATAAGATTCGCTGTAAAATGGTTGACGGCGAACTGCTCAAGCTGGATCTGCGTATGGGTTATCCGTCACAGGGTTTCGATTGGGCTGATCGTTTGACAACCTATATTGTGGAACCTCTTGCTGAAATCGGTGTTCAGATTACGCTTGTTCCATTGGAAATCGGTAATCTGGTAGACGCAGTTGTCTTAGAGGAGGATTATGAACCTCTTGACATGTTCTACCTTGGCGATAATTTCAATGTC
>CAJOMI010000132.1 GCA_905235545.1 uncultured Lachnospiraceae bacterium
CTGGGATTTGTTGTATATTATAATCACTAATTGGGGTATGCGTTTGCGGATGCATACCTGAGAGAGTCGGAGTAATCCGGCTCTCACGCGTTATAAAGGTATTATTTTTTTCAACGAAAGAATAGACAACCACAAAAATATAAAACAAAACGAAAGAATACATGCCACTATAACTACTTGAAAACAACGAAAAGGACACATAAACGGTGCCCGGATTCATTAAGATTTTTTTTATCTACTATTATTTATCTTTAATATCTTTTTCTTGATTTTAATAGTTTTGTTATCTTTAAACATCTTTTATCAGTGATTGCCAAGTGCTAATTCCATTTATAAAACTTAATTTTGTGATAATAAGCTTGTTGTGACTTGAAAAGCAACCGAGCGAGCAGGAAAATTTCAAATCGGTTGCCAATTGAGCGCGCGGCACCTCGCCAGAGGCAGGAAAAGCAACCGAGCGAGCAAGAAAGTTTCAAATCGGTTGCCTTTTAACCGCGCGGAACCTCGCCAGGGGCAGGAAAAGCAACCGAGCAAGCAGGAAAGTTTCAGATCGGTTGCCAATTAACCGCGCGGAATCTTGCCTAAGACTTGAAAAGCAACCGAGCAAGCAGGAAAGTTTCAGACAGGTTGCCAATTGAGCGCGCGGCACCTTGCAAGAGGCAGGAAAAGCAACCGAGCAAGTGAGAATCAACCAAATCGGTTGCCAATTGAGCGCGCGGCACCTTGCCTAAGACTTGAAAAGCAACCGAGCGAGCAGGAAAATTTCAAATCGGTTGCCAATTGACCGCGCGGAACCTCGCCAGAGGCAGAAAGAGCAACCGAGCGAGCAGGAAAATTTCAAATCGGTTGCCAATTAACCGCGCGGCACCTCGCCAGAGACAGGAAAAGCAACCGAGCAGTTGCTATCAAGAAATGAAAGAATAGGGAGGATAAGAAGATAGAAAAGCAAATCAAAAAAGAACTTCAAAAACTGGAAGAAATCCATCAGAAAATGGAGGCTGACGATCGATTGGAAACGAATACAAATTTTGCATGTAAGAAGATCAGAGGGAACTATCGGTATTATATAGATGATAAGTATACAAGTTTGAATAAAGAATTCGACCAAATAAGAGAAATGGCGCTGGTGGAATATCGAAGGAAATTAAAACCCATTCTTGAAGCTGAGATTCGATATTTAAGACATATACTTGAGATGGAAACAAAGTTAAATGAAGTATACAACAAACTATATGAGGGTAAGCGTATTCTGATTGAACCGGATATATTGCCGGTCAGTGAAAAGATGAAAAGATTTGAGCAAGAAGAGTATGAAGGACTTTCTTTTGATGAAAATGATCGAACGGAATATTATACAAATAGGGGAGAACGAGTGCGCTCAAAATCAGAAAAAATTATAGCGGACGAGTTGAACAGACAGGGAATACCATATAAGTACGAGAAACCGTTGAAGTTACTTGTGGATGGGAAGATAAAAGAGTTTTATCCGGATTTTACAACGATGAATATCACTACAGGGGAGATAAAATTTCTGGAACATTTCGGAATGATGGACAACTCAAATTACTTCAAAAACACTCTCAGCAAACTGGATATATATGAGAAAAACAATTTGCTGATCGGACGGGATGTGATATTGCTTCATGAAAGTTCGTATCGCCCATTGAATACGAAAGTTATCACGGATTACATCAATGAATTTCTGGTATGACTTTTTAGAGACTAAATTTTCATTGGAAGCAATTGGAATCATGAAAACGATTTCTATATTTCTGCTTGTTCTAAATGTTTTTTCATTTTATAATTCCAGATGTTCAGAGACTGGACTTTGTGTCAAGTTTTGAGATGGTTACATGTAATGAAATTGAAAAGAGGTAGATTATGAAAAAGAAAAATTTAGGAACAACTTTAATCCGTACCGGTGCGGCACATGAGTATAGAAAAGAGGAGGGGCGTGTATCTGTTCCGGAGACACTGGGTATTCATCCGGCAAGTGTCTATGCGTTTGACAGCGTAGCGGATATGGAGACCGTTTATAGTGGAGAAACAGATTCTTATATTTACGGCAGGACGTCGAATCCGAACACGGATAATGTACAGCATATTTTGGCAGCGGTGGAGGAGGGGGAAGCAGCATTAACTTTTTCCTCCGGAATGGCGGCAATTGTAACTACGATTCTGTCATTGGTAAGCAGCGGGGATCATTTGATTGCAACGCCAATCCTTTATGGTGCCGTTTGGGATTTTTTTGCACATGACCTTCCACGTTTCGGAGTTGAAGTTAGTTTTGTGGATCCGGAGAGAGATGACCCTGCGGATTTTGTGAAGGAAAATACAAAAGTGTTTTATACGGAAACGATTGCCAACCCGACGATGGAAGTCGGCGATCTGGCACGTTATGCCAGGATTACCGGTGAGAAGGGAATCCGTCTGGTGGTGGATAATACATTTGCATCACCGGTTGTGGCACAGCCGCTTAAATTGGGAGCAGATATTGTCGTATACAGCGCGACGAAGTATTTGGGTGGACACAGTGATATTGTAGGAGGCGCGGTGATTGGAAACACGGAAGACATACAAAAGATTGGCAGATATCACACGCTCTATGGTGCAATCATGGACCCATTTAGTGCATGGCTCCTTACCAGAAGTTTGCGCACACTGGATCTACGCGTCAGGAAACAGAGTAGAAATGCGTTGGCTGTAGCGGAATTTTTGGCAGAGCAGACGGTGGTAAAAAGGGTATTTTATCCCGGTCTCAAAGATCATCCGTCCCATGAGATTGCGAAGCGTCAGTTCACCGACGGTCTGTACGGCGGTATGATCAGTTTTGATCTCGGCACGGAGGAGAGGGCAATCCGTATGATTGATGAATTGGACCAGATTAAACTGGTACCGAGTCTGGCAGGCGTAGCCACGTCAATTTCCTATCCTGCACGGACATCACACAGGGCATACAGTAAAGAGCAGTTGGAGGAAGCAGGGATCACGGCAGGGACGCTGCGCTTATCCGTAGGAATTGAGGAAGCGGAAGATATTATAGCAGAACTGGAACAGGCATTTACACACATCGGGTAAAGGACATTGCTTGTGAATAGTAACGAAATTCTGAAAACGTATTCATTTAATGGATAAAGTATATTGACAAATCGGCCGGAAATAGATAACATATAAATATCCTATTATGCCGATAGGGATATTGCATAATATGGTATCGACTTGGATGACATTGTAAAAATATTATACATTGTTTGGGGCGTGAGAGATATGTCAATAAAAAAGATTGCAGATATGGTTGGTGTATCACCTGCAACGGTATCCAGAGTGCTTAATAATCCGGACTACCGATGCTTAAAGCCGGGATTAAGGGATCAGATATGGAAGGCGGCTATAGAGCTTGATTACACACCCAATGCAGCGGCGAGAAATCTGAAACTCGGAGTAAACTCTGAGGAAAATAAAATAAAATATATCAATGTTCTTATGACAAGAACAGATGCCAACAAGGCAGATCCTTTCTTTTCAGAAGTGTTGCATGTGATAGAGTCTGAAATACACAAAAGTGGATGCATTCTGTCAAATCTATGGTACAGATCATTATTCTCTAATGATGCACGATGTGATATGGAGAATATTGATCGGGTGATAGAGGATATGTATAATGAGACCGATGGTAAATCGGATGGTTTGATTATCCTGGGACAATGTAGCGGCAGAGCTATAGAGAAATTCTGTAAGACGTTTGGCAATGTTGTCATAGTCAACCGTAATGCTTCCAATTATGCGGTGGATGAAGTATTGTGTGACGGGAAAAAGATTGCATCAATGGCCGTGGAATATCTGTATTCACTCGGACATAGGAAGATAGGATATGTCGGAGCGTGTAAAAATGAAGTTCGCTATTCCGGATATTTGGAGGCACTGAACGGTTATGGAATGGAACTGATGCCGGAGTATGTAATTGCAACCAGACAGACGGAAGCGGATGGATATGAAAGTATGTTAAAGTTTCTTCAGTCTGATGATTGTCCTACAGGCATATACTGCGCGAATGATATTACTGCGATTGGAATGTTGAAATGTCTTCAGAAATTTAAAAATCATTATCCGAGACCGTCGATTATCGCAAGCGATGATATAGAAGAGGCACAGTTTTCAAAACCGATGCTTACAACGGTGAGAGTTCCCGGGGATGAGATGGGGCGCTTCGCAGTAAAGTTATTGCTTGATCGTATATATGGAGGTCACAGCAGTGTGGTTCGTATGGAGATGGAGAGCAAGCTGATGATCCGTGAGAGCTGTCAGAATGTATCAGAGAGTATATGGAGTGATTATTGCATATAATAGCCATGTGCTTAAAAAGCAGATTACATAAGAGAGTAATTTAAATTTACAGGCGATTGCGAAACTCTGATTTAAATCTATTTAGGAACCGGTTCGTTGAATCACTTACTTGATGATATGCAAACGAATACGATATATGACGATTTACAAGTCATAACAGGAGATTTAAAACTGTTGTAAATAAGATATCTGATGAGGAAGGAGAGAAAAATGAAGGTATTATTTTATGCGGCAAAAAATTATGACAAGAAATCCGGTTCTTGAGAATTATCCGGAGATTGAAATCGAGTATATCGAACATGAATTGGAACCGAGAACTGCAACACTGGCAAAGGGTTACGATGCGATCTGTGCTTTTGTGAGTGCGGATGTAGGAGCTGAGACGTTGAAGATCCTTCATGAGGCAGGAGTCAAAACTGTTTTGATGCGGTGTGCCGGATTTAACAATGTTGATGTTGAAAAAGCAAAGGAACTTGGCATTGCAGTCAAGCGCGTACCGGGGTATTCTCCGGAATCGGTTGCAGAACATGCCATGGCGTTGGCACTTGCAGTAAACAGAAGACTGTATAAGGCATACAACAAAGTCCGGGAGAATGACTATACGTTAAATGGACTTAGGGGAGTTAACTTTTATGGGAAAACAGCAGGTATCGTAGGAACAGGAAAGATCGGTGCTGCGATGTGCAGAATCTGCAAAGGTTTTGGAATGCGCGTCATTGCCTATGATGTCTATAAAAATCCGTCCCTGGAGGAGTTCGTGGAATATGTTTCCTTAGATGAATTGCTGGCACAGAGCGACCTTATTTCGTTGCATTGTCCGCTGATGGATTCCACATATCATTTGATCAACCTGGAGAATATTAAGAAAATGAAGGATGGAGTCATTCTAGTCAATACATCCCGCGGGGCATTGATTGATACCAATGAGTTGATTGAGGGAATTCGCCTTAAGAAATTCCTTGGTGTCGGACTGGATGTATATGAGGAAGAGACAGGCAATGTATATGAAGATCGTTCGGATGAAATTATGGAACATTCGGTCACTGCGAGATTACTGGCGTTTCCGAATGTGATTATTACGTCTCATCAGGGGTTCTATACGTTGGAAGCGCTGAATGCGATTGCCGATACGACTTTGCAAAATCTGATGGACGCAAAGAATGGACTGAGGACAGATAATGATGTTGCATAAGAAGTATATCTCAGACGAAGATGCACCACGCCTCTAAGCAGAGCGAAGGCGGGGGCAACAAACTTGTCTCCGGCAGCTTACAGGAACGCGCAGATGAAAATGTCAGCGAAGCGTAAGCGCATTCTGCAGCAAGATTGCCGGGGGCGTTCTTAAATCAGTTGGAAAACTGAGAAAATGTACAAATGAAAAGGAACAGAGGTGATAAGAAATGTATGATTGTCCTGCATGTGGAGGAAATCTAAAATTCGATATTGATTCGCAACAACTGCTTTGCGGATATTGCAATACGAAGTATGACCCGTATCAGATCACGAAAGATAAGGATGGAGAGGAACAGAGTGATTTTGAAGTGACCGTATTTACCTGTCCGCAGTGCGGAGGAGAGATTATGAGTACGGATAATACAGCAGCCGGTTTTTGCAGCTTTTGTGGTGCGTCTACAATATTGACCAGCCGTATAAGCAAAGAGAAGAGACCGAATTACATTATTCCGTTTAAGAAGACGAAAGCAGATTGTAAGCGCCAATACCGGAAGTTGATGAGACGGTTTTTATATGCGCCGTCAGAGCTGAAGAATCCTGATCAGATCAATGGTTTTCGAGGAATCTATATGCCTTATTGGGTATATCATTTTTCACAAAATGGCGAGCTCCTTCTGAAGGGAAGCAAAAGTCACAGAAGCGGTGATTATATTATAACCAGACATTATAATCTGATGGGAAATCTTGATGCATCTTATAATGGAATATCCTTTGACGGATCATCTTCCTTTTCTGACCGGATCAGTGAGAGTATTGCGCCTTTTGATG
>CAJOMI010000133.1 GCA_905235545.1 uncultured Lachnospiraceae bacterium
GATTCAGGCATGGTCACCGCTTCAGTATGGATTCTTCAAGGGATGTTTTGTCGATCACCCGGATTTTCCGGAACTCAACAAGGCATTGGGAGAACTGGCGGAGAAATATAACGTGGATAAGACTGCCATTGCCATTGCGTGGATCCTGAGCCATCCGGCCAAAATGCAGGCAATCGTCGGTACGATGAATCCGGATCACTTAAAGGCAATTGTAGGCGCAGCGGATGTGAAACTTACACATCACGAATGGTATCAGCTTTATCTGGCCTCCGGCAAATTCCTGCCTTAAAACAAAAATGAAGATCGATTAGGGAGATTCTCTGATGCAGTTTCGAAAAAATGCAGGCAAAAATCATAAAACCTGTGCCGAAATCCATCAGAGAATCTTAAAATATTCCCCCTTTTTGTAAGTTTGATATATGTTCTTACACAAAAGATAATGATAGAATAAATCCATCAAACATATGGTGCTTTGAAAATACCATATAAAAGAGGAGGAATTTTCTATGAGAAAAAAACTATTATCTGTTGCATTAGCAACCGCAATGCTGGCAACTATGGTAACCGGATGTGGCGGTGACAGTTCAACGAGCTCAAACAGCTCATCGAACACAGACAACAACGCTACAGAAGCAAAGAAAGACGCATCGGACGACGCAGGATCCTCATCGGATGGCGGAGAGGTAACATTAAAAGTATTCTCTAACCTTCCGGACAGAAATAATGGTCAGGGTCTGGTAGAACAGATGATCATTGACGAGTATATGGCAGAAAATCCAAATGTTAAGATTGAAGTGGAAACATTGGATGAGGAAGCATACAAGACCAAGTTTAAAGCTTATTCCATGGACGGTATGCCGGATGTTGTAAGTATCTGGGGACAGCCATCCTTCTTAGATGAAGTACTGGAGGCCGGAGTATTGGAGCCACTTAATGAAGCAGATTATGCTGATTATGGTTTCTTAGATGGCTCACTGGAAGGATTCAAGAAAGACGGTAAGTTATACGGACTTCCAAGAAATACAGACGTAGCAGTTTTCTATTACAATCAGAAGCTTTTTGATGATAATGGATGGAGCGTACCGGAAACCTATGATGATCTTTTGGCACTGGCAGGTCCTATTAAAGAAGCAGGACTCACACCGGTTGCAATGGATGGTGGAGACGGATGGCCAATGGCAGTTTATTTATCTGACTTAATGTTCAAGATTACAGGAGATTATCATCAGATCGCATTGGATGCTTTGGCAAAGGGAGATTTCTCAGATCCTGCATTTACACAGGCAACTCAGTTGTTGAAGGATGCGCAGCAGATGCCGGATTATTCCAGAATGGATATGATTCACAGGATTATGGAACTGCAATGAACTTATTTACCAATGGTCAGGCAGCAATGTTCTACATGGGAAGCTGGGAGACTTCTATGGCAACGAATGAAGATATTCCGGAAGAAGTCAGAAACAACATCAGAGTATTTACAATGCCTGTAGTAAAAGACGGTAAAGCATCTGCAACAGACATTGAAGCTTGGAATGGTGGTGGATATGCTGTATCTGCAAATTCTGAGGTGAAAGAAGAAGCTATTAAATTCTTAAATTATATGTATCAGCCTGAAAAATTATCTAAGTATGGATGGGAAAAAGGTGTTGGTATGTCAGCTCAGGATCAATCTTCTTATATGACAGGTAATGAGACAGAGCTTCAGAAACAGATTGTTGATATTGTAAGTAAGGCAACAAAAGTTTCCGGAACAACAGTCAATGATTTAGGACCTGCAGCATTCAAGACTGCAATTGAAACCCAGATTCAGGGTGTATCGAATGGTACGATCTCAATTGAAGAATTCCTTTCCGGAATTGGTGGATCTGTAGCAGGACAATAAACCGAGAGAAAAACAAGCGTAAAGACGAGATAATCGTCAAAGTCCCATACCCCGCAGTAAGCTACAGGATATTATGTATCCAACGCAGCAGTGCTGCGGGGTGTCTTTTTCTAAAGAGTAAAAATAGAATCAGAAAGGAGCATTATATGACGAAGTTATATAGCAACAAGAAAGTAATTGCACTTCTCATATTACCGGGAATTCTGTTGTTTGTGTTTGCAATTCTGGCACCGATTTGTCTGAGTGTATATTATGGATTTACTAATTATTCCGGAATGGGAACGGCAGCATGGGTTGGCATTAAAAATTATAAAGAATTATTTAAAGACGAGGTATTCTGGCTGGCACTTCGAAATTCCCTGTTGCTGGCAATTGGTTTTATCTGTATCCAGCATCCTCTGGCAATGATCGTTGCAGCAGTTCTGGATAAGCTGGGAGGACGCGGAGAGAGTTTTTTCCGATGTGTATTTTTTATTCCGAACGTTATTTCCGTAGCAGTCATCGCTTACCTGTGGAAATTTATCTATAATCCGGATTTTGGACTTCTCAACAATATTATCAAGATGTTCGGCGGAAAAGGAGATACCAACTGGTTAAGTGCACAAAATGCAATCTGGGCAGTGTTGGTGGTTCTCATCTGGCACGGATTTGGATGGGGAATGTTGATCTACTATACAGGAATTAAAAATATTGATCCGGAATTATACGAAGCATCGGAAATTGATGGAGCAAATAAGGTGCAGACCTTTTTCCGTATTACTTTGCCTTTGATGAAGCCGGTCATTCAGGTTAATGTTACCATGGCGATCATTTCTGCATTAAAACAGATGGAAACAGTTTATCTGTTGACCAAGGGTGGTCCTAACAACAGGTCTCAGTTTACTGCAAATTATTTGTATCAGCAGGCATTTGATGCGTTCCGGTACGGATACGGTAATGCGATTGGTGTAGTTTTTATTATTATATGTCTGTTGGTAACGGTTCTTGTCAATTGGGTCTTCAAAGATCGTGATGAAGTGAAACTAAGGAGGGCAAAAGCATGAGTGATTTACTGAGTGCAGAGCCGAACGCCATAGATAAAAAGGCGCAGGAAGAAGCGAGAAAAAAGTTTAAGAAAACAAAGAAAAAAACCAAATGGAGCAAAGTTGTTTTATGGATTGTGTTGAGTTTGGTTGCAGTTATCTTTCCGTTGGTCTGGTTGCTCGATTTTTCTCTGGCCAGCAGCAATGAGTTATTTACCAGCGGACTTTTGATCATTCCGGAAAAAATTCAATGGGGAAATTATCAAAAAGCTTTTGTTGACGGACATTTTCTGTTATACTTAAAAAACAGTGTCCTGATCAATGGTCTGGCAGTCATTTTGGTTATTCTGGTATCAATCATGGCTGGATTTGCCTGTAAAAGAATGAAATGGAAGTTAAGTGGCTTTGTAAAGACCATGTTGTTAATGGGTATGATGATACCGATTCATGCTACGTTACTTCCGAACTATAAAATCTACAGTGAATTAGGACTTAAGGATACCATTTGGGCGTTATTGATTCCGTATGTAGCATTTTCTCTTCCGCAGGGAATGTTTTTGATGACAAGTTTTATTGAGTCCATTCCGATAGAAGTGGAAGAAGCGGCTGTTATGGATGGATGTGGTATTTTCAGAATTATTTTCCAGATTGTGACTCCAATGTTAAAATCGTCCATTGCGACGGTTGCGATCATGACATTCTTAAACAACTGGAATGAATTTATGATGGCAAGTACCTATTTAAGTAAACCAAAATGGAAGACGCTTCCATTCTCCATATTGGAATTTACCGGACAGTATTCATCCAATTATGCGGTTCAGTTTGCTGTAATGGCGCTGACAGCGGCACCGGCAATTATTGTTTATATTATTTTGAACAAGCATATCACAAAGGGTGTAGCAATGGGTGCAGTAAAAGGATGATTATGGTATAATATCAGAAGAAACCTGTTTCTCTATAGACGGGTTTGCATAAGCGAGACATAAAAGTACAAGGAAGAACGGACATATGAGCAGAATTCGAACATGGGTGAATCAACTTAGCGTGAAGAAGAAGCTGATATTCTATGGATATCTGATTATTTCCCCTGTTTTAATTATTATATGTGGCGTTCTTCTTTTTACGAATTATAAGCGAAATTCAAAGAGCCGGTTGGATAATAATCGAAATGATGTCCTTGCCCTGGCAGAAGGAATTTCGGTATTGCAGACCGAAATCAAAGATTTTTCCAGTTATATTTGTATCAATGATGAAGTGCGCCGGTTGTTAATGGCCGATAATGTATCGGGGTTAAACCAGAACTCCAGAGTATGGCAGGATGATGCGCCTATGCAATTCGTACAGGACATGATATCCCTAAAAGGTAATATACAAACCATCTCTATATATCCGGAAAATGGATTGCGCCCTTATTTGAGGTGTATGGATGGAAGTGTATATTATTCTGATATTGAAAGCGTGAGACAATCAAATGTTTATTTGCAGACATTAAAAAGTGATGACGGCATGTTGTGGAAATGCGTAGAGAAAAATGATAAAGAAACCTTTCAGACGAATCGGCAGGATAAACTTGTTCTTTACCGTGAGGTATATGATATGTCTCATAAGACACCGATCGGGTTTATCACTATCGGAGTCAAAAAAGAGGGAGTACAGAATTTGTGTGACAGTATTGTCAGAAACAGTAATGAGGGCGTTATTGTTTTGGACAGGCATGGAGGAGAATTGTGCCGGAGCGGAGAGATACCGGAAGTGATTGAACAATATCTGATGCAGGAAGATTTTATCGGGCAGAATTACCGGCAGAGGAAAGACTATTTTACGTATGAAGGATATACGATTGTCTGTACCCAGAAGGAGAGAAATTCCAGTATTATATGCAAAGTTGTGCCCCCTGTTAATAAGCAGATTTCATTTATGGAATATGCGTATACACCGGTCAGTTTGCTGCTTGGAGTATTGATTGGTCTGTTGCCGCTTCTGATTGTTATATCCAATATTGTCACGAAACCATTACAGCAGTTGAGCCGTGCGATCACCAAATTCTCAACCGGAGATTTTGAACAGCAGGTAGAGGTGAAGACCAACGATGAGATCGGTGAAGTGGCAAGGTGCTTCAATAAGATGGTAGAAGACATTAAGACTCTGATCGACGAAAACTATGTCATCACCCTGAAAGAGAGGGAAAGTGAATTGACGGCATTACAGGCACAGATCAATCCGCATTTTCTGTATAATACACTGGATACGTTATACTGGCAGGCGACAGAGGAAGGAAATGATGAGATTGCGGAGAGTATTTTTGCACTGTCCCAGTTGTTCCGGCTGGTTCTCAGTCAGGGGAAAAAAGAGGTAATGGTAAGTCAGGAAATGGAACTGGTATCCAGATATTTGCAGATTCAGAAGATGCGGTTTTCCGAACGGTTGAATTATGAGATTGAAGTAGAAGATGAGATCAAAGATGCATTTATACCAAAGTTGATCGTGCAGCCTTTTGTGGAGAATGCCATTGTGCATGGATTTGAAAATGTAAGTAAACCGTGTTATCTTACGGTAAAGGCAAAACAGGATGGACAGTCGATTCGATTTGAAATCGAGGATACAGGAGTGGGGATGAGTGAAGAACAAATAGCAGGAATTTGGGAAGAGGAATCCCCACAGTATGCAAAACAACGAATTGGAAGATATGCAATTAAGAATATAAAGGAACGTTTGGAATTAAAGTATCATGATGATTTTAATCTGGAGATTCAAAGCACTGTTGGGAAAGGAACAACGGTGATTTTGCGGATTCCGATAGAGGATTGATTTGTGTGATTATGTCGATTGGTGAATGCAGCATTTGACCGATACGGATGCTTTCCAATCGGGCATTGCATTTTTTAAATGGGAGATGAAAGAATGTCGGTAAAATTGTTGATAGCGGATGACGAGGATGTCATTCGGCGTGGAGTGACCAAATATATTCAGTTACATACAGATCGTTTTGATAAAATATATGAGGCAGAGAACGGGCAGCAGGCGATAGAACTGATGCTTCAATATCAGCCGGATATTATGCTGCTGGATGTGCAGATGCCATTAAAAAGCGGGTTGGATGTCATGAAGGAAGCGAAAAGGGCTGGACTTAATCCAATCGTAGTGATTTTGAGTGGTTATGATGACTTCAAATATGCCCAGCAGGCGATTCGATACGGGGCAAAGGAATATCTCCTAAAACCGACTCGCGGAGCAGATATTTTAAAATGCCTGAATCAATTGGCAGACGAATATCTGGAGAAAGAACAAAAGGAAATTGAGGTTGATGCGACACAGTCCAATCAATTGATCAAACGGGCGGAAGAATATATTGCAGAACATTATATGGAGAATATTACATTGAATGGACTTGCGGAAGCCATAGGTATTTCCAGTGGATATTTGTCGGCATTGTTTCCGCAGACGTTGCATTGTGGTTTTGTTGACTATTTGAACAAAGTAAGAATTGAAAGAGCGTGTGTTTATCTGGAGCAGAATTATTTTAAGACTTATGAGATTGCTTACAGAGTAGGATTTAGAGATGAAAAATACTTTTCAAAAGTTTTTAAAAAGATAAAAGGAGTGACACCAAAGGAATATCGCGGAATGAAGAAATGGGAGGACGAATGAGATGCAATTGCGATATGTTACGACAACGTATGAAAATAATGTAAAAGAAAGAGTGGAGAGGAATATTCCTTTTGAACAGGATACAGAACGGGAGAATGAACTGATCAATCTTTATCCGCAGGTTAAATATCAGACCTTTGATGGTTTTGGAGGTGCGCTGACGGACTCTGCAGGATATGTTTTCTCTCTTATGAACGAGGAGCAGAAAACAGAAATGCTGAAGCAGTATTTTGGCAGGGACAATATGAAATATAACATGGTGCGGATTCCGATTGACAGCTGCGATTTTTCCATCGAGCACTATGAGGCGGATTCGGATGAGGAGGATGAGAACTTTGAGAAATTCTCCTTCGAACGTGTGGAGAAGTACATTCTTCCGTTACTGGATGCCGCTGAGAAGGAGTATGGTGACAAGATAGAGATCATGCTTTCTCCATGGAGTCCCCCGGTCTATATGAAGACGAACGGAGAGCGGAATCATGGCGGCAAGCTGAAAGAGGAGTACCGGACAAGATGGGCAAAGTACATCTGCCGGTATATTGCGGAGTATCGGGGCAGAGGATATCTGGTGACAAGACTGACGATGCAGAACGAACCAAAGGCAGTGCAGCCGTGGGATTCCTGTGTATATACCGCAGCGGAAGAAAAGGCATTTATCAGAGATTATCTGTGGCCGGAGATGGTAAAGCAGAATATGGATGATATTAAGATTTATATCTGGGATCATAACAAAGAGCGTGCTTTTGAATGGGCAGAGGAGATCTTTGATGAAGAGACATCGAAGATGATCGAGGGAGTGGCATTTCACTGGTACAGCGGTGATCATTTTGAGGCGCTCCGCATGATTCGGGAACAGTTCCCGGATAAGAAGCTGATGTTGTCGGAGGCATGTATCGAATACAGTAAATTCGAGGCGGATGATTATCTGAAAAATGCCCAGAAATATGCACATGATATGGTGGGTAATCTG
>CAJOMI010000134.1 GCA_905235545.1 uncultured Lachnospiraceae bacterium
GCAGAACCGTCACCCGGTTTTACTGCAAAGATGGTGGAACCAATACCGGTATTCTCACCACTAACCTCCGGGAATGACTCTTTGATCTGATTCATGATCTCTTTCATTTCCGGATCTGCCTCACCTACACACTTGCCTTCTTCTCTTACCTTCTCAACTGCCTGAATTGCTTTGGCTCTTCCCACATACTCCGGATCCTTACGGGACAATGTAAACTCTGCAAGTCCGAGAGGGTTAGAACGATAAGAAGAAGTCTCACCGGATGGAATCAGTTCATCGGTTGTTGTAACCGGATCGTTGATCACGGAAGCAACCTTGAGTACCAGATTATCTGTCAGTGCTACCATGGATGGCCAGTCCTTGATATTCGGTCCGAACTTGATTTCTACACTCGGATCGGCCTTGCCCACTCCATTGTAAATACGATTCTCGTATATAGTCTTATCAAAGAAATATTTCGGATTACTGAAATGTGCATCCACATCGGTCGCAGCGGTCAGATATCCCTTATTGGCTGCAGTAGCCGCAATGGATCTTGCATCCATCAGTGCAACAGACGAAATCTGTCCGTTCTGTACCTTGGAACCTTCACGGTTCGGGAAGTTTCTCGTAGAGTGGCGGATGGAGAATGCGTTGTTTGCAGGTGTATCACCTGCACCAAAGCAAGGTCCGCAAAATGCTGTCTTTACGATTGCACCGGTTGCCAGCAAATCTGCTAATCTTCCGTTTCTGGCAAGTTCCATATAAATCGGTGTAGAAGCCGGATAAACACTGAGTGTGAACTCATCTGATCCAATGCTTGCACCCTTTAAGATATCAGCTGCCGCACATATATTCTCAAATCCACCACCGGCACAACCGGCAATGATTCCCTGATCTACATATAATTTTCCGTCTCTTACCTTATCCTTCAAGGTAAAGTCAACCTTACCGTCCAGACTCACCAGTGCACGTTTCTCACAATCCTCTAAGATATCCATCAGGTTAGCATTGAGCTCTTCAATCGTATATGTATTGCTCGGATGGAATGGCATAGCGATCATCGGCTTCACCTTGCTGAGATCCACATAGACAATACCGTCATAGTATGCCACGGAACCCGGATTTAATTCCTTATAGCTCTCTCCTCTTCCGTGAATCTCATAGAAATCCTTAATCTCATCATCTGTCTTCCAGATGGAGGAGAGACAGGTTGTCTCTGTTGTCATAACATCAATGCCGATACGATAATCTGCACTTAAATTAGCGACACCCGGTCCAACAAATTCCATTACTTTATTCTTCACATAACCGTTGGCAAATACTTCACCGATAATTGCGAGTGCCACATCCTGCGGTCCAACGCCCGGTTCCGGCTTGCCATCGAGATAAATACCAACCACACCCGGCATATTCACATCATATGTCTGGGACAATAACTGCTTCACCAGTTCTCCGCCACCTTCTCCGATTGCCATGGTACCCAGTGCACCATACCGGGTATGAGAATCAGAACCTAAGATCATCGCACCACATTCTGCCAACATCTCTCTGGCAAACTGATGAATGACTGCCTGATGGGGAGGTACATAAACACCACCGTATTTCTTTGCACAGGAAAGACCAAACATATGGTCATCCTCATTGATCGTTCCGCCTACTGCACACAAAGAATTGTGACAGTTTGTCAAAACATAAGGAATCGGAAACTTCTCAAGACCAGATGCTCTTGCAGTCTGAATAATACCAACAAATGTAATATCATGAGATGTCAGCTTATCAAACTTGATCTCAAGTTTCTCCATATTATCAGACGTATTATGTGCCTTCAAAATATTATAAGCAATCGTATTCTTCGCTGCCTCTTCCTTTGAAATTACACTTCCAGTCTTACTCTTTAAAATCTCTTCCTGATTGGCCCCATCTTCAATGATTTCCGTACCATTTACAAGATAAGCACCGCCTTCGTATAACTTGATCATGCATTCTTCCTCCTTATTGTCTTCCTGAAAATTATTCTCAATCGACAATCATTGTAGCACAACCGCAAACACATTTCAAATCCTTTACACACACTCTTAATAAAATAAAGTCAGCATAAACAATCCCTTATCTGTCATAAAAAAATATATTTCGCCAAAATGATACAGCACATATCTACAAAATCTGGTCACTGACCTCGTCTGCACTGATCCCCAAATAGATACATATCGTGCAGAAATCGTCTGAAAGCAGTTCTCTGCCCTCCTGAACATACGTCTCCAAATTGATCCCTGTATCTTTCTCGATCTGCTTCACGGATATATTATGCTGCCGAATATGCTGCAATAGATATTTTTCTGCTCTCATTGATCGATCATCCTCTCTATTCTTTGAAAAATAGAATTTTTAGGTCAATATTCATTTTATTCTATATTACCAAGAATTTCAATTTCTTTTTCTATCTTTTTTATTCAAAATGATTGACAGAGAAAATTGGTTTCGTTAAGATAAAAAAGAAAGGGAGACTGCAATGAAAAATTCAAACCTAGGAAGAATGTTACGATATTATCGAAAAGCAAATAAATATTCCGTCCAGCAGGTCGTGAACAAATTAAAGAAAGATTATGATATATCTATCTCTCCAAAGACCGTTTATGGCTGGGAAAACAGTCAGAATCAACCCTCTGCCGATCTGCTTTTGATGTTATGTAAGATTTATAAGATAAACAATATTTTGGAAACACTGGGATATGAAGGTCCTCCGGAGCAGGCTCCTCTGATCCTGTCGGAGGAAGAACGGGAAATCATCATAAAATACCGTTCCAGAAAATATTACAACTCTGCGATTCGCAAATTATTAGATATTGAGGATTAAAACATCCCCCGCTTTTACCAATTGGGCAAAGCGGGGGATGTTTGGGATCATCCTGCAAAAATCTCCGATCTCTTTTCCGGAAATTTACGATTATCAATTTTCAAACGGTTCATTGAGCATACCACATCCGTCCAGCACAAACCGCCCGTTTTCAATAATAAAGACCTCTGTTCCATCCTCATGAACGCTGACAATCGATGCAATCTCATCATACGGTATGGTAATATCCGTGTGACAGTTAAAATAAGCCTTTGATTCATCGGTAAATCGAAGCAGGGAACATTCATTTTCCTTTGCAACGATCTCCTTTCCATCCGGATTATACAGACGGTTCTCCTCGCTATGGCTGTAACAGGTATCACCTACCGCAAAATGCGGTCCCATTTTCTCCACGATCAAAATCGGAAGCTTATAAACAATATCGTATGCATTTGCCATTACATAGGCTGTTGTATTGGTTCCGATTGCAAATTCTCCGATTGGAAGCGTATCCCGGTTAAAGAGGATATTTTCTTTGATATAGGCTTTGTTCTCCTCTTCTGTCTCAAAATTATCGCAGGTGTATTCCTTGATCTTACCGTCTTCGAAAGTTAACATAATATTTTTGAATTTCAGATCATTCAGATAAACTTCGGATACATTCAGCACTCCATGCGTACCGGTCAGTTTCGGCGAGGTAAAGACCTCTCCCAACGGAATATTCACATCTGCCGTACAGTTTTCAAAGTTTGTCTCCTTTTCCGGATTTTGAAGTTCATGCATCATAACCGTCATATCGGTCTTGTTGGCGTCTTTTCCAAGTACCCTGACAAAAACCGCCTGATCCAATTCATCAATAATGGTCTGCTGCACTCTCTTATATGCTTCATTGTCCAGTGTATTCACTCTCACAATCTCCGAGAAGATCTCCTCAAACCGGTCTCCGATCTCCGGAAGCGGATAGGCGATGATCGTAAAACTGTACTCCGAATGTGGAATATATTCATTGACAATTTTTGCACTCTCCGCCGTCACCGTCACGGAAAGCTGTTGCTGCTTTTCAGAGAGGCTGAGGTTTTCGGTCTTATTCACCGGTTCAAACGGATTTTCCCCGAACACTTCAATCACCGCCGGTCCCGCAAAACTTCCGGCCAGATCTTTTCTCTCTTCATAGGCGTTTCTTATAACAGCGAGTTTACGCTCTGCAAATGCCTTGTCCAAAAACAGTGCGTCATCCCCCCTGTGATCATATTCGTATTGCTTATTGGCTGATGTTCCGGTATATCCGGGCTTCATGGTCTGTTTTCTGTTTACTCTCGCTATCGGCGCACGATAGATAAGCGGAGTAAGCCCCATTTTTTCAAACTGTAAAATGGCAGCTCGCACCATCCGCTCCTGTCCGATCGCATATCGGATATTCACAGTCTTTTTCTTCGATAAATCAATTCCTGCAATCCGAAATCCCTCCTCATAGCCATGCGTATAGGTGTATGCCATTTTATCAATCTCTTCCTGCGACATTCGATTCAGATAGTCAGCCATTCGAATTTCATTGTCTGTAATATACTCCCCATATTGAAACAGATAACGAAGATCCTGAAGATCGCTCTGCATAATGATATCGGTCGCAAAATCCAAAGTCGGATCCAGCAATTCTCTTGTCCGGTAATCAATTGTCTGATCCGCTAATCACTGACAAAATAATATAACGTATCTCTTACTTCTTTTACGGAAGGAATCTCATCTTCAAACATACAAAGTATCTGAACAAAAAGCTCCGCATGGATCGTCATATCCGAGAATCTCTGTTCTGCCGCATAGATGATATCTCCCCGAATTTCCGTGTAAAGAAAACAGAGCAGTTGTCCCATTTCCTGCCCTAGCATTTTCACCGCATAAGATGGATTGGCATAACTCTTTTCGTAGGCACCTTCCTCCGTCAGAATATCCCGGTAAAGACTCCGATTGAGGGATTTCAATTCGTCAAACGACTTCTCCTGCCATACTTTGTCTTCCACATCTTTTTTCCATGCGTCCATCTCTTGTATAAATTCTGCTGTCCGCACAAAATAATCCCGATAAGGTTCCGGCACTTCCGTCTGCTCCTTCAGGAAGAAAGCAATCCTTTCCATTGCCATAGTGTAACGCTCTGACAGCATTTCGATCTCTTCATTGCATAATTCTTTATTTCCCACTTTCATACCTCACTTCTTACTGCTTCATTCGTCATTTACAAAATACAAGTCTTAATTTTGTTCGGCATCATCCTATACCCAGCCCAATATATAAAGAAAAATTGCTACGATAACGGGAATCGCATTGACAATACCCGCTATCCTTTTTAACCCAACACCGCCATCTGATGATTTCCACGCGCTGATTGTAAAAACAATGCCAAGAGATGCCAGAAGCAAACTGGCAATTCCCAGTAATCCGACTGCCACCGGACCGTTTCCGTTGCGGGTATAGGAAAAATACACCGCTCCGGCCATGCAGCAAATCGACAGACCGGACAGTAAACAGGCCACAACAGCATCCACACTCACACTTTTTATCCGATATGCACTATCCTTCACCATTTTCTTCTCTCCTTCTATTGATCAAAAGTAAGACATAATAGATAAAAAATCCTAACAGACCACCCACCGTATTGAGAATCAGATCATCAATATCAAAGACGCCTACCCTTCCCACTAACTGTAACAATTCCACACTCAGACTGAACAAAAATGTATAAAAGGTTGCCTGATACCATCTTACTCTCCGATTCAGCACCCACCTGATCAAAGCGCCAAATGGCATAAACGCTATCACGTTACCTAATAAATTCACGACTACAATATAATAATCCATGTATTCCCTGTATTCCACAAACCGTCTGATCTCCTGAAACGGTACAAGATTATAGTGATATTCACTATACCCAGACATTCTGCCAAACCCGTCACTCAAAAGCGTAAAATACACCAATGCAGCCATATAAAATCCAAAACATATTCTTGATATTATTCTTATAACCGTTCTCTTTTTCATACTCCTGATCTATCGGTTACTCAGAGAGCTCATCTGCATCTCCTTCCGTACCGGTCTCACTTTCTGTATTCACTCTGGACTCTAATTCCATTTCTTCCTGAATACGATCATTGATATCCTTTTCACTGATCGACAAGGGTTCTGTAGTGGATAACACCAGATGGTCATCTCCTGCCTGCGCAATATAAAACTCCCGTCCCTTTTTAAAATCCTCTAACGAAACCTTTAAAGTGGTATAGCCGGTGCAGGTCGTTTCGATTGCATTTCCATCCACATATACCTCAGAAAACTCATTGAAGCCGGTTCCATAAATCCATACGTCATTTCCTATCACGCGATACTTATTCAAACTGATATCACGGATACCCATCTTCGTTTCCATTCTGGGAAACGGATTTTCTCCGTCATACGCATATCGACTCCCATATAGAGTATCATATTCCAGCAACTCTAATTTATTCAGATAATCATCCTGTCCAATATGGTTCATATATTTATTATGGAAATTCTGCATCAAACCTCCCGGAAGATCCAGCCGATTAAATATATATGTGCTTGCCTGATAGGAAGTCATATTTTTCTTTTCTTTTTTCAATCCAATGTTATCCCACATGACCCATTCGGTCTGATAAAGGGTGATATCATCCAAATCCGACTCCTGCAGATTCAGACTCGGCAAATGATCGCCATACATAAACACAACCGTAGGTTCCCTGAGTTCCTCCAATTGATCGATCAGACTCTTAATCATATCATCTGTTTCTTTACACATATTGATATAATACTGCCATGCCGCCTGTTTTTCCGTATCTCCCTTATACTCTCCCGTAAAATAACAGGACATATCATGAAGTGTTTTTGTATATCGTTTCGGATACCGTCCATGTGCCTGCACTGTGATCGTAGTGATATAATCCCGTCCCTCTGTCTGTTTTATCCGCTCAACCATCAAATCATCAAGAACATCATCCTTTGCCCATCCTCTGGGCGTATAGTTTAAATTATACATATGTTCCATTCCGGAAAAGGTATCAAATCCCAGATTAAAATAATCCACATGTCTCTCATAAAATGTTGCGTCATTGTTATGAAATCCGGCGGTTGCATATCCAATCCGCTTCA
>CAJOMI010000135.1 GCA_905235545.1 uncultured Lachnospiraceae bacterium
AAACATTATATTTCCTCATAATAATATTTTTAAATACTTTTAATCATCATATTCCAACCCAAAATAATCCATATACACCTTAAATCTATCTTGTGCCGATAAACATGTATCTGTTAAATACCCCCGTTCTCTCTTCCATTCCTTCAACCCACGATAATAAAATTCCTTGGTATCATCCTCAATGATAAATGGTGTAATACCGTTCCGCAAACACTCTTTGAACATAATCAATCTGCCAATACGTCCATTTCCATCTTGAAAAGGATGAATCTTTTCAAATTCATAATGAAATTCTATTATTTCCAGCAAAGTTTTTATTTTATTCTGGTTATACTTTTTCAACAGCTTTTTCATACTATCTGCAACATCCGCCGGTTTTACCGTCGCATCTCCTCCAACTTCGTTCTCAAAGCGTTTGTAATCACCAACCGCAAACCAGGATTTTCTGCTATCGGAGGTACCGGATTTTAAAATCAGATGAAGCTGCTTTATAAATGTTTCGCTCAATTGATAATTTGCCAATTCGATAATCTGATCGATACATCTGAAATGATTGGATGTCTCAATCACGTCGTCTACATTTACTGTTTCATCTTGAACTCCAATCGTGTTTGTTTCAAAAATATATCTTGTCTGATCATGTGAAAGTCTGCTTCCTTCCATATGATTCGAATTATACGTCAACTCAATCTGTACTTTGTGATATATCCCCCCCAAAATACCTGAATCTTTCTCAATCTTTAGTCTTTTCAACAAATCCGTTGTGATTTTTCCCGTTTTCTTCTTTCTCTTTGGTTTTTCCGCACTTTCCGGTATTTTCCATGTTTTCCCATGTAGAACTGCACCCGGAATTCGACCGGCAGAACAATAATTACGGACACTTCTCTCAGAAACATTCCATTTCTCAGCAGCTTGTATCACATTTATATATCTCATACCCTTTAACCTCCAGGATGTACTATCGGTATTATTATAACACTATCGGCAAAATATATCCATAATATATATACTAAAATCACATTATATTTTTCCGCTCGCTACAGTTCACTCGCAATGTCATGATGTTGGGGTCAAAAGGTATTTTGCCCCCCAACTGATGCCTACGCACGACTGCATTGCTACGCATAAAAATCGGCAGACAAATGAAAATCCAATCATAAGTCTGCCGTCAACTCCCTATATAAAATCAAAAGTTCCCTGTGAATACTCCAGATTCTCATACTCCACTTCGCTCTGCTCTACCTGACTCCTGTAATCCACCACAACCGTTTGCTGTCTTCCTCCGATCAACTGCTGACCCAAAACGTAGTTCACATCAAACCGGTTGGTGATGGCCGGTGTGGCACCTCTTGCCGGAACGATCAATTGCACATTGTTCGTTCCAAGCAGTGCAAAAATCGGTTCCCAGATATAGATATCCTTTGCGGCACCAAACGGGTTATCAATAAAGATCACCTTTTTCAGATCGCCGGCTTCCGCTTCCGGCGCATACATGCCCGCAATATAATTGATGATCGACACAAGAAACTGAATATAAATTCCCTGAGACTGTCCGGTACTTCCCACCGCTTCCTCGTATCGGAGATAACGACTCTGCTCTTTCATGCGCTCTCTCTTATAAAGTTTTAAGCGGATTGCATTCATGTCCGTCACCATCACGCTAAACAATTTCTTCAATAGCAGTCGATTTTTCATATACTTGATCCGGTCATTGTTGTCCTGAAATTGATCAGCACCCTTTACCACCTCATCAATATAATCCGACATTCTCTGCTTGATAAATTCTTCCTTGACATACGGAATCGTCAGATCGACCATCTGAATCATCTCCCCATCCAGTTGAATACGGGATAACTTCGGCAGCTTATCAAGCTCTGTGCGGACATCTTTACAGCGTTCAATACACTGATTTTCAAAATGATTCTTCACAGCCTCCATATCCTCTATTCCCTGTTCCACACGCTCTTTTTCCAAAGAAATATAGGATATCATTTCCCGGATATTCGCAAGCAGCGCCTTCGCCTCCTCATAGGTCTCCGGCACTTCCACATCGTCTTTCACCGAAGTCGAGAGTTCAAATGCACCCATGGTATAGAACACATTTGCCGTCTGTGTCTTGTAATTTAACAGCTCCTGTCTGGCTCTGGCAAGTGCCTTGTTGCTCTTGTCATAGCCCAAAAGACTCTCCTCAAAGATCGCACGAATTTCCTCCTGTTCCTTCACCAGTACCGTTGCACCGCTGATATCCAGCTCTTCGCTCTCCACGATCCGCTTGATGTCCTTATACAGATCGATCATAACGCCGTTATTTTTCACATATTTTCTGTAATCCTGCTCAAACTGCTTCCGCTCTTCTTCCAGGCTCTGCAGGATCCGGTCACTCTCCGCAAGTGCCTGCGCCGCTTCCTCTTTTGTCACCTCTACCGGTTCATAACTTCCGAAGCGGTCTGTCAATGCAGAGATTGCCTGTTCAATTCTTCCCTCTAATCTTGTTGCATTTTTCTCCTTCTTCTTATATGCATCCTTTAACTGATCCGCCTGCACTGCGAGTTGGGATAAATGCATGCTCATACGGTTTAATAATTCATCTTGCAGTGGATGCAGTTCTCCTTCTTGTCTCAACTGTTCCAATGTCTCAACAGAAATGCCACGCTTCTCAATTGATTTTAACCCTCTCGACATACTTTCTTTCAGCGTCGTGATCAGTTTTTTCTTGTCCTCCAACACGATGGTAGCTTGCTCTGCAACCGCCTTTGCAGCAAGAAATTCTGCTTTTAACTGATCTTCCTTAATATCTGCTTTGACGAAATTGCCTTCCACATAATATTCCTTATAAATGGTTTCCCAATCTTCCAGTCTATCCCGGATCTGTTCTTCCAGATAACGAACCTGTGCCTCCAATTCCTGATTTTGAAGATCGAGAGACTCTTTCTCACTCTCCGCCTTTGCGATATCTGTCTCCAATCGACTGACTTCAGCCGTATAATAATCCAGTTTTTCCTTCGCTGCGTCCGCCAGATCACTCTTTGCTCCCACGCCGGCCAATTTTACCTGCTCCTGCCGGTTTGCAAGCAATGTTTCTTCTGCCTCACGCATCTGTGTCTTCTGCTTCTCGCTGTGAGCGGTCAGACGCTCCATCTCCGCCTGCAAATTCTGTATGATCCTTTGATGTTCCAATACGGTCTCTTTTCCTGCCTGCATTTCGTTTTCCGAATTGAGAAATGCCGCATCGGTAAGCTTTGCCGTATAATCCAGATCTTCGTCATAGGTCGCTTCCATTTCCTGCAAGCGCTCCAGTTCTTCCGCCAACTCAGATCTCTTCTTTTCCAGACGGGTTGCCTCCATGGCGAGCGCATCCTCCTCCAGAAAACTCTGCTTATTCTTGGCAATCAGCAGCACACCCTCCTCCGTCTTTGGAACATACGGAGATTCCAACACTTTTTTGTCATAGATCGGAACCGCATGATTCTCCAGATCGATTGTGCCGATCCGTTCATCCTCTTTGATCTCTTCAAACTGATTCGTCACCACGCCATACGGAAGCAATGGAAATCGCTCCAGCAATTCTTCCCGGTTTACCTTCGGAAGAGCGGACAGATAATCGACACCGGAAAGTGCCAATTCCCCATGTCTGCTCTCCAGATAATCCTTCACTTTGGTTACCGCTTTCGACTCTTCTAATATTCTGCCTTCCCTTACCTGCTCCAAATGACGATCCAATTTGAGGATTTCGTTTTCCTTTTCCGCAATGGCGATTTTCTGACGAAATGCTCTTTCTTTGATCGCTTCATAGAGCATTCCTGTATCCTTTACTGCGTAGATCTGAACCATCTTTTTCAGGCGATCATGATTCTTCAAATATTCTTCGTGGTTTCTCGCAGCCTGCGATAGTTTCTCCTCCTCATGACGGAGTGATTCCTGTTCCACATAGAGCTGTTTTTCCTTCTCTCCCAGTTCACGAATATCTGCGATATAGGACTGCTCTGCCGTTTCTTTTTTCTCTCTCAGTTCTGCTTCCTCATTGCAAAGTGTCTGTTGCAGATCCTTCAGATCGCTGAGGACAAGAATGGATATCTCCTGACGGACAGCCCTGATCTCCTCCATACGCTCATTATATTCTCTGTCATAATGTTCCTTATGACTTTTTGCAACTGCCAACGCAATCTTTCCCTCTTCGCATACATGGCTCAGGGATTCCAGACGTCCTGACAGCGCATTCCATTCTGTGCGTTTTTTCTCCAAACGCATCCGGCTCTCTTTCAGATATTCGTCATCCAATTGTTTCTTGGTATACGCATACTGATTTAACTTATGAATCTGATCCGACCCGGATTCCTTCGAGGCATCCAGTATTGCCTGATTCTCCTCCATCAAAGCCTTGTCTTCCAGATAACGAATATAATCATTGATACTCTCTTTTCGCTTCAATTCCAGTTCCGCATCTTTCAGGGCACTCTGCATCTGCGACCTGACCGGCCAGATGATTCATCTCTTCCTTCAATTCCTCTAATACATCCTGATCTTTTCGAATTTTAAGACTTTCAATCCGCTTGCGCTCTGATAAAAGACGTCGGTCCATCCCCGCCTTCTTCTCCTCCATTCGGGCGATTTCCTCCTCACCCTGCCGGCTCAAGGATTCGCCTGTCACATAGATATCCGCCAGTGTTCCTGCGATTCGGTCTTTCTCCTCATAAAGGGATAAAAAGGAAGATACTCTGCCTTCCAATAACTGCATCAACTCGGTTTCTTTGTCATAGTTGGCAATCTCACTCTTCTTTCTGGAGAGTTCCACCAACTTGTCCTTGATGTCTAACAAGGTCTTTGCCATGTCCTCATTGACATCCTCCTGCTCGGTTTTGACCAGAAATGCCTTCTCGATGATCTCCTCGATCAACAGATCTTCTACCACCTTGCGGGTCGTCTTATAATGTGTCTCAAAATAAGTCCGCACATGTCCTTCCGTCTTGTTGATGCCGCGAATGATCTCCCACTGGCTCTCATACAGACCATATCCACTGATGAAACGCTGATACTCGCCTTTTCGTTCAAAGACATATACCTTCAGATTCAGATTGCGTCTGCCCAGTTCCTTCAGATAATTTTTAAGTCCGGAATAGGTGATCCGCTCCTTATTATTTTGAAGAGGAAGATTGACAATATCATTTTCATTGTAGTCCCGATAAAAAATGCAGTAGTTGAAATATTCAATGGACGCACTGTCTCCTCCGACAGATTCTGCCTGTCCGGATACGCCGTCTGTCTGATCTATGGCAATCTGTCCGCTCTCGGCATCAGCATCCTTTGCCTTTCTCGCGCAAAATCCGGTAGTCATATAGCGGAACCCTTCTTTGACATCCTTGTCATCCAGCTTCCATTCAATCAGCGAATGAATCGTCGTGTTGCCACCGCCGTTGCGAAACAATTTCTCAATCGGTTGTTTCTCATCCAGCGTACAATTCGGTATCACATTCTGCAATAACAACAGCATCAATACACTCTTTCCACCACCGTTTGCAAGATCATATAAGGTATTTTTCCCATACATGCGCATGGTGAAATCGTCATAATACTGCGTTCCAAAGTTGTATTTTACATTATTTACTCGAATTCGATTTATATTTGGCATATTTCTGTCCTCTTTATGTATCTCGTTTTTCTTCCTGCTTTTGGAATCACCTGTCGCAATTAACCTGTCATTTATCCGAAACAGTGTATTCCCTGTATCACGCCTACATACGCCTGCCTTCCGGCAACCGTATCACTCTTCACCGCTTTGCCGGTCTCTGCTTAGTGCCTCATAGATCTGTCCACGGTATTCCTCAAAATAATGCTCCACGATTGCCTGAAAACGCTCCGTCGGATAATACCTTTTGTTTACCTCTACGAACAATTTCTCTCCGATCAGAAAGTTAAACGTAAGCTTTACGTATCCGGCTGCACGGGAAGCGCGTATCTCACTCCGGTCTTCTCCGGTACTTGCCGGAAGTTCATCCCACAAAAGAGCGATCGTCCGGAAACTTTCCGTTTCCTCTTCCTCCAGATTATAGAGCGCAATCTCTTTGGTAAAGACTGACAGTGCTTTGCCGACCTCTTCCATGATATCCTCAATCCGGATATATTCCTTATACTGATAGGTCGCAGAATCCGAATAGAACGATAACAGGATCTCATATATGATAAAATAGCAGAGATACAATTCTTTGTTGTAGCGAAGTCCCATAACTTTCTTTAATTCATCGTTGGTATATCCGAATATGCGATTTCCATCTCCGGCCGACAAAAACAGGCTTTCTTTATACTCATACAAATTGAGGTTTAATTTCTTTAATATCACACTGACGATCTCATACACTTCCGCATTGCCGTAATAGTCATCATATAAATTCCCATTTGCTCCGCCTCTTTTGATCTCTTCACCTGTCACCAACTTGGCATAGATATCCATTGCCTTTTCCAGATTCTTCATCTCCATATATATGTCCTCGTTTCCCTGTACATTTTTATGCTACTCTGAATCAAGGTAATTTACTTATAATTTACCAATACACAGTTGCCTGATATGCCATATGTTTTACCATGTAGGGCTATCTGCAAACGCCGGCACTTAACGTATGACGACCATAGGAGTCAT
Source organism: uncultured Lachnospiraceae bacterium (assembly GCA_905235545.1). Classification (GTDB taxonomy): domain Bacteria; phylum Bacillota; class Clostridia; order Lachnospirales; family Lachnospiraceae; genus CAG-590. The sequence continues at coordinate 6,632 of CAJOMI010000135.1, forward strand.
GCGTTTAGTACCGTTGCGTTTAAAGTTAAGCG
>CAJOMI010000136.1 GCA_905235545.1 uncultured Lachnospiraceae bacterium
GGTATCAAGATGTACAGGATTGTTAGTAAAGAAACACTCAACAGTGCAGTTGAGCTGATGGAGATCGAAGCTCCTTTCGTAGCAAACAAATGTGAAGCAGGACAGTTTATCATTATTCGGGTAGATGAAGACGGTGAGAGAGTACCTCTTACGATTGCGGACTATGACAGAGAAAAGAAGACTGTTACCATCATTTATCAGGTGGTTGGCTATTCGACAGAACTGCTTTCCAAAAAGCAGGTAGGCGAATATGTACAGGATTTTGTGGGTCCTTTGGGACAGCCGGCTCCGTTACATAAGTGTGATCATGTGATCGGTGTTGCGGGCGGCGTTGGTTCAGCCCCTCTTTATCCACAATTGAGAAAGCTTCATGAGATGGGTGTAAAGGTTGATGTGATTATCGGTGGACGTTCCGCTGAGTTTGTCATATTGAAGGAGAAATTCGAAGAGTTCTGTGACAATGTATATATTGCAACGGATGATGGAAGTCTTGGAACAAAAGGCTTTGTTACAACAGTGTTACAGGATCTCATCGATAAGGGTGAGAAGTTTGACGAAGTGATCGCAATTGGACCGCTTATCATGATGAAGAATGTGGTAGGTGTGACGAAACCGCTTGATATTCCAACTGCTGTATCTCTGAATCCGATTATGATCGACGGCACGGGCATGTGCGGTGGTTGTCGTGTGACGATTGGTGGAGAAACCAAGTTTGCATGTGTGGACGGACCGGATTTTGATGGATTTTTAGTTGATTTTGATGAGTGCATGAAGAGACAGGGCATGTTCAGGGAAGAAGAACATGAATGCAGATTACATGCTGCAAATTAGAATAGCTAGTCCGGATTCATAATTTGATAGGTAAAAGGAGATAGATACAGATGGGAAATAATATGAGTTTAACAAAGGTAGCAATGCCGGAGCAGGAACCAAATGTAAGAAATAAGAATTTTTCAGAGGTTGCACTTGGCTATACAAAGGAAATGGCGATCGAAGAAGCAGGAAGATGTTTGAATTGTAAGCATAAGCCTTGTATGAGCGGTTGTCCGGTAAATGTTCCGATTCCGGGATTTATCGAGAAGGTGGCAGAGGGCGATTTTGAAGCTGCCTATGAGATCATTACCAGTGAGAATGCACTGCCGGCAATCTGCGGTCGTGTCTGCCCGCAGGAGAATCAGTGCGAAGGTAAATGCGTGCGCGGCATCAAGGGAGAACCGGTTGCAATTGGCCGTCTGGAACGGTTTGTCGCTGATTATCACATGACAAATGCAAAGCCGTCTCAAGTGAATATTGAAAAGAACGGCAAGAAGGTTGCAGTAGTCGGTTCCGGTCCATCAGGAATCACCTGTGCAGGCGAACTGATCAAGAAGGGTTATGAGGTAACTGTTTTTGAAGCTTTGCACAAGGCAGGTGGCGTGTTGAGTTATGGAATTCCGGAGTTCCGTTTACCGAAGGATCTGGTTGCCAAAGAGATCGAGACCGTAGAGAAGCTTGGTGTCGATATTGAGACAAATGTCATTGTAGGTCGTTCTGTCACGATTGATGAATTGATCGATCAGGGCTATGGTGCGGTATTTGTAGGTTCCGGAGCAGGTCTTCCGAGATTTTTAAATATTCCGGGAGAGAATTTGCTTGGAGTCTATTCAGCCAATGAATTTTTGACCCGTGTGAATCTGATGAAGGCATATAAGTTCCCGGAGACTCCGACGCCGGTTAAGGTTGGCAAAAAGGTTGCTGTAGTCGGTGCCGGTAATGTGGCAATGGATGCCGCAAGAACGGCAAAGCGTCTCGGCGCAGAAGAAGTTTATATTGTGTACAGACGTTCAGAGGAGGAACTGCCTGCCAGAGCTGAGGAAGTACATCATGCCAAGGAAGAGGGAATTATCTTCAAATTGTTAAATAATCCATGTGCCATTCACGGTGAGGATGGCAAGGTTACGGGAATCGAAGTGATCAAGCAGGAGTTAGGAGAGCCGGACGAGTCAGGAAGACGTTCTCCGAAGCCGATTGAAGGTTCTAACTATGTTATTGATGTTGATTCTGTCGTGATCGCAATCGGACAGAGCCCGAATCCGTTGATCCGTCAGACAACCCCGGGATTGGATACCCAGAGATGGGGAGGTATCATTGTCGATGAGGATACCATGAAGACAAGCAAAGACGGCGTGTATGCAGGTGGAGATACCGTTACAGGTGCAGCTACCGTTATTCTTGCCATGGGAGCCGGAAAGAAAGCGGCGAAAGCGATTGATGAGTATCTGAGCAAATAGGCATATATCTCATTGTGCATACGTTTTTAATCGGAGGTAATTAGATGTTTAACAGTGACAGCTTTTTAGAACAGGTTGTAAAAAACGGAAAACCAAATAAATATTATTATCTGAAGATTGTACTTTCCATTCTGGTTATTTTAACCGGATGGGTTATAATACTATTTATGGGTGCCGGTATCATGAGTATTATGGTTGCACCGGTTATCATTATTGGCGGTATATTCTTGTTCTTTTATGTGCTTGGATTTCGAAGAATGGAATATGAATATACTTTTACAAACGGTTCAATTGAAATTGCAGGTGTCTACAAAGCAAGTAGAAGAGAATTCTTTCATTTCGATTTTGATCAGGTACTTATGATCACACCGGCCAATTCAAAGCGTTTGGAACATGAGAACATTGATCGAAAAAGTTATTTTGGTTCTGTTAAAGGCAATGATCACCAAATTGCCATGTTGGTCGAAATCAATAAGAAAAAAGAGTTGATAATTATGGAACCGAATGAGAAAACAATGAAACATATCTTATTGTTTGCAAAAAATAAATGTTATGATTTATAAGGAGATTAATTAAAATGAGTAAAAAAACAGTAGTTTTAATGGTACTTGATGGATTTGGCTTGAGTGATAAAACAGAGGGGAATGCTGTTGCATTGGCAAACACACCGGTTATGGATCAGTTGATGAAAGAGTATCCGTTTGCACAAGGCAATGCTTCCGGTCTTGCTGTAGGACTTCCGGATGGACAAATGGGAAATTCTGAAGTCGGTCATATGAATATTGGTGCCGGACGTATTATTTATCAGGATCTGACATCAATTACCAAATCGATTGAGGATGGAGATTTCTTCCGCAATGAAGCATTATTAGAGGCGATTAATAATTGTAAAAAGAATGGTTCCGACCTTCATCTGTGGGGACTCTTATCAGATGGTGGTGTACATAGTCATAATTCACATGTATATGGCATTTTGGAACTTTGCAAGAAAGAGAATTTTGATCGCGTTTATGTGCATCCTTTCTTAGATGGACGGGATACTCCTCCTGCATCCGGTAAGGACTATGTGGCAGAATTAGTAGATAAAATGAAAGAAATCGGTGTCGGTAAAGTAGCTTCTTTGTCCGGACGCTATTATGCAATGGATCGGGATAATCGTTGGGATCGTGTTGAGAAAGCATATGCTGCTTTGGCTTATGGAGAGGGCGAGACTGCAACGGATCCGGTTCAGGCGATGGCAGATTCCTATGCGAAGGATATCACAGATGAGTTTGTTGTACCGACGGTTATCTTAGAGGATGGCAAGCCGGTGGCCACGGTGAAAGAGAATGACTCCGTTATTTTCTATAACTTCCGTCCGGACCGCGCCAGAGAGATTACCAGAGCATTCTGCGAGGATGACTTTAGCGGTTTTGACAGAAGAAATGGAAGAATACCGACAACTTATGTATGTTTCAAAGATTATGATGAGACAATTCCGAATAAATTGATCGCATTTAAGAAACAGTCAATTGAGAATACATTTGGAGAATATCTTGCAAAAAATGGATTAAAACAGCTTCGACTTGCTGAGACTGAGAAATATGCACATGTAACATTCTTCTTCAACGGTGGTGTGGAAGAACCAAACGAAGGGGAAGAGCGTATCCTTGTCAAATCACCTGCAGTAGCAACGTATGATCTTCAACCGGAGATGAGTGCGCTTCAGGTTAGTGATAAATTAAATGAAGCGATTCTCAGCAATGAGTATGATGTTATCGTTATCAATTTTGCTAATCCGGATATGGTTGGTCATACAGGTGTGATTCCGGCGGCAATCAAAGCAGTTGAGACTGTGGATTCCTGTTAGATGCAGTCAAGAAGGCAGGCGGTGTTTTGTTTATTTGTGCCGATCATGGTAATGCGGAAAAGATGATTGATTACGAAACCGGAGAGCCGCATACAGCGCATACTACGAATCCTGTTCCTTTTATTCTCGTGAATTATGATGAAGATGTGAAGCTTAGAGAAGGTGGATGTCTTGCAGATATTGTTCCGACCTTACTTGAAGTTATGAATCTTCCAAAACCGGATGATATGACCGGTAAAAGCCTGATTGTTCGATAAAGTATATAATTCTTTCGATAAATTGACTTTTCGGTGCGTATGTCTTTGATAAAATAATTCTTGTCAAAAGAAAAACATTATGATACAATGTCGGATAGTGAGTTTGTTAATTTGTCTTTCAATACATAAAAAGACACGGGCAAACAGGCAAGTGTTATAATTTTGCATATACCGTATTATATAGATGGGAGGTGTTTGGATGAAGACAGCACTTACAGTGATATTCTTTATAATTGCAATTGCTATTATTATATTAGTTATGTGTCAGGAAGCAAAGGATGACGGATTGGGAAGCCTTGCAGGTAATACATCAGGTGATACTTATTGGAGCAAGAACAAAAATCGTTCCAAAGAAGGATATTTATCTTTGGCGACCGGAATTGCAGTGTTTATATTCTTAGCTTTGGCTTTGATAATCAGTTCAAAGTTTTTGAATGGATGATTCTTTGGTTTATTACGAAAGCTGTTACACATAGTGTAGCAGCTTTCTTTACATTATATGATGAAGGCGCCGGCTGAATTGGAAAGAAGGCCGGAATATCATGATACTTACCGTCGCCAAATTTGTCAGCTAAAGCTGACCCGAATCCGGCGAGAAAGACTCGGAAGCGAGTCTTGGCATCATTATTATTGAGGTGAGAAAATGACAGTATATGAGGAAAGAAAAAAAAGAATATTGGATCTCATTTCAGATAAGAACTATAAGCCGTTAAAACAAAAAGAAATGGCATTTCTGTTGCAGGTAAAAGCAGAGGATCGAGAAGAATTCCGACAGATTCTGGCAGATTTAGTTAAGGAAGGGAAAATTCTGCTCACGAAGAGGGGGAAATATCAGTCATTATCCGAAGTGACCAGAATCGGAATGTATGTCGGACACCGGAAAGGCTTCGGTTTTGTGGAAGTGGAAGGAGAAGACGAGGATTACTTTATTCCTGCAAATTCAACTGCCGGGGCTATGAACGGAGATAAAGTCATGATTCGGCTTTTAAAAATCACCGGCGGGAAAAGAAAAGAAGCGGAAATCGTTCGCATTATGGAACATGGAAATGACGAGATCGTCGGATATTATAAAAAGAGTAAAAATTTCGGTTTTGTCATTCCGGATAACCGCAAGTTGTCTGAAGATATTTTTATTTCCAAAAAGAATAGTATGGGGGCAGTGACCGGGCATAAGGTTGTGATCAAGATTATCCATTACGGGGATGCGGAGAACAAACCGGAGGGAAAAGTAATAGAGATATTGGGTCATGTCAATGATCCGGGAACAGATATTTTATCCGTTGTGAAGGCTTATGATTTGCCAACGGAATTTCAGGAACCGGTAAAGGAATCATTAACCGGGATTCCGGATTATGTATCACCGGAAGAGATGAAAGACAGACTGGATATCAGAGATTGGCTGACGGTTACAATAGATGGAGAAGATGCGAAAGATCTGGATGATGCAATCACGTTGACCGGTGGAGAAAACGGATGGCAGTTAGGTGTTCACATTGCGGATGTTTCCCATTACGTAAGGGAACATTCCGTTTTGGATCAAGAGGCTCTTCGAAGGGGAACGAGCGTCTATCTTGTGGATCGTGTGATTCCGATGCTGCCGCACAAACTTTCAAATGGAATCTGTTCTTTAAATGCGGGTGAAGACAGATTAGCGCTTTCCTGTATTATGGATATTGATCGAAACGGTAAAGTAACCGGTCACAATATTGCAGAGACAGTCATTCATGTGGATCGCCGAATGAGTTATAATGAAGTGGATGCAATCTTAAAAACGGATATCGAGAACAAGGATACGATAGTGGATCCGCTCTACTCATTTTTTAAGGATATGAAGTGTCTTGCTGATCTTTTAAGACAAAAGCGCAAAAAGAGAGGATCGATTGATTTTGATTTTCCGGAGACAAAGATCAAACTGACAGAAACAGGGGAACCGATTGAAATCGGACCGTATGATCGAAATCCGGCACATCTTATCATTGAAGATTTTATGTTATTGGCAAACGAGACGATCGCAGAGGATTATTTCTGGCAGGATGTTCCGTTTGAGTTTCGTACACATGCTGCTCCGGAGGAAGAAAAAACCGGGCAACTCGCTACTCTTATGGCAGGTTTTGGATATTATTTCAAAACGACCGGCGAAAGCATACACCCGAAGGAATTTCAGAAGTTACTCGATCAGATCAAAGGTACACCGGAAGAGGCTTTTATCAGTCGAATTACACTTCGTACGATGCAGCAGGCAAGATATACAACAGAGTGTTCCGGACATTTTGGTCTGGCTACCAGATATTATTGCCATTTCACATCCCCGATTCGCAGATATCCGGATCTTCAGATACACAGGATTATCAAAGAGAATATAAAAGGTGGCTTGACTGACAGGAGAAGAGAGCATTATGCAAAGATTCTTCCGCAAGTCTGTGAGTCAAACTCGAGAAATGAACGCAGGGCACAGGAAGTGGAGCGTGAGGTTGAGAAACTGAAAAAAGTACAGTTTATGAGCAGAAGGATTGGAGCCGTATATGATGGAATCATCTCCGGTGTGACTGCGTATGGGTTCTATGTAGAATTGCCTAATACGATAGAAGGAATGGTTCGAATCTCGAGTATTCCGGATGATTTTTATATTTTTCAGGAAGAAAGTATGTCAATTGTCGGAAAAGACTGGGGAAAAACATATCGAATGGGACAAAGTGTGAGAGTTAAAGTTGTACAGGTGGACAAACTGCTTCGGACGATTGATTTTGAGTTGGATGAAAGGGAAGATTAGGAGGGGAGCGATATGCCAAAGCAAAAAGGTGAGCGTTTAATCGCAAACAACAAAAAAGCATATTTTGATTATTTTATTGATGAGAAATTTGAAGCAGGGATTGAACTTCACGGAACAGAAGTCAAATCTCTGCGTTTGGGACACTGTAGTATTAAAGAAGCTTTTGTAGCGGTGGAAGACGGAGAAGTTGTGATCAGGCAGATGCATATATCCCCTTATGAGAAGGGGAATATATTTAACAAAGACCCTCTTCGACCACGTAAATTACTTCTCCACAGATATGAGATCAATAAAATAATGGGACAGGCGAAGATAAAAGGATATACGATCGTTCCGCTTAAAGTATATTTTAAAGACAGTCTTGTTAAAGTAGAGATAGGTCTGGCCAGAGGAAAGAAACTCTATGATAAACGTCAGGATATTGCCAAAAAAGATATGAAACGAGAGGCGGAGAAAGACTTTAAGATTAGAAACCTTCGATAATTTAAGATTTCACTAAATTTTCGATTTCTTTTTTGCGTAAAATGTGATACTCTATAAAAAGAGACATTTAAGACGGACATAGGAGGATGTTATGAGTCAGGAAAAAGTAGACAAAAGAAAGTACGAGAAGAAAAACAGAAAGGCATTGGAAAAGAAGCGCAAAAGACGCACCATGATAAAATGGATTACCGTAGCAGTGATCATTGGTATTATTATCGGTGTTCCATCGGCTGTTTCAATTTATCACTCTATACCTAAATTTGTAGGAGATTCTGTTTTTTCTGCTTATATATCGAATTATATTGACGAGAAATACGCAGATGATGTTGCATTGTTGAACAGTGCCTCGGATACGGATGAAGATTCGGAAAATGCCGAAGAGGATGCAACAGAGACAGATTCTGACAATACAGAAGAAGATACACAAGGGCAGGATGCTGACAATACGGATGAGACAGATTCTGAGAATTCAGAGGCTGAATAGAACGGATCCGGTTAGGAATTTGTCAGCTAAAGCTGAACCGAATCCGGCGCGCAAGACTCGCAAGCGAGTCATGACTTAAGAGAGTACGGATTTCAGTTTTCTGATATCCGTTTCAATCTCTCGTAGATATCAGGGGTTGTACTGGTTTCGACGGGGATTTAGAAATCATGGAAGCCATTGATGGACCAGGACCATCTGAAAACTTGGACTTAAATATAAACGCAGACAATCAGTTAGCGTACGCTGCCTAATGGCAGCTGTCTTCCCTAAGTTCTCCCATGGCTTAGGATAAGGCATCGAATCAGTGG
>CAJOMI010000137.1 GCA_905235545.1 uncultured Lachnospiraceae bacterium
TGGTCGTTATGAACGATAGATGATAGGATCAGGAAAGAGAAGAGAATATGAAACGATTAAAAGAAAAAGCGGAGAAGATAAATATTTCATTAACGGATGATCAAATCCGGCAGTTTCAAACATATTATGAGTTGTTGATCGAGAAAAATAAAGTGATGAATCTGACGGCAATTACAGAATTGGAGGATGTGATCACCAAACATTTTCTGGATTCGCTTGCACTGGCAGAGATCTATCCGGATATTGTCAATCCAGATTCTCATTATGAAATATTGGATCTTGGAACGGGAGCCGGATTTCCGGGACTTCCCTTAAAGATTGCATTTCCGCATCTTGAGATTACGCTGATGGATTCTTTGAATAAACGTGTGAAATTCCTACAGGAAGTGATCGATGCTTTGAAACTTACCGGAATCCATGCGGTACATGGAAGAGCGGAAGAGGCAGCGAGAAATAAGGAGTATCGGGAACACTTTGATCTATGTGTTTCCAGAGCAGTGGCGAATCTTTCTACACTCAGCGAATATTGTATTCCGTTTGTGAGAGTGGGAGGAAATTTCATTTCATACAAGGCTTCCGAGATTGAGGAGGAAGCAGAAAAAGCGAAGAAAGCAATTCAGGTTCTCGGCGGAAAACTTGTGGAAATAAAAAAGATTACCCTGCCGGACACGGATCTGGAACGCTCCTTTGTGATCATTGAAAAAGCAAAAAATACACCGAAGACATATCCCCGAAAAGCGGGGACTGCGAGTAAAGAGCCAATTAAATAAAAAATGTAACGGTTTGGCATGTGTGCTAAACTTTTACATTTTTTATTTTGAGTAAATATTTTTTTGTATCCTTTTTTCTCTTCGCCGATTGCGAAGCTCGTTCTGCCGGTTTCGGATTCGTTCGTACTCTTTTTTATCAATTCGTTCTGTTGTCTTGATGATGAAGACATCACCATTCTTAGTCGATTTGAAACGAATCTTTCCACAAATCAATCCATGATTCCAACAACGACCGACACAGATCTGGGTGTTGGAATTATTGACGAACCATTTGATCTTCTTGTTGAGTTTGCGGTTGCATTTATTGCAATAAAGAGAGGTGATGGTTTTATCTTCCATCGCTTCCTTTTTGTCGTGAAAAGGACGGGTTATATACTCATTGTAATTCGCATGGCGTGAAATGATTTCTTCTTCGGAAGAGGAAGGGTGACGGTAATAATCTATACTGTACAGGTCCGAAAATTTTTTGCGATTCATTTTCTCCAATACTTTGGCGGTATATAATGCATCATTTTTCGCACAGTGAAACAAATCGGTTACCGGAATATTCAGTTCGGTCACTGCTTTTTCCAGACTTGGGGTCTGGAATCGATCCCCGTAGTGATTGATCGCATAGACCTCCTGAAGATTATAGAATTTCAGGGGAAATGGAAATTCCTTTAAATAATAAAATTCCATATTCTGCTGCAAATAAGCGAGATCAAGAGGACCCCAGGTACAAAAAATGTAATCTTCTCCGCACCATTTTTTGAATTCACGAAAAACCACGTCGAAAGGACGACCTGTCTTCAAATAGGATTCATTATAATTCAAGATTTCACGAATCTTCGGATGAAGGCGGCGATAGACGCGGGGTTTTACAATACTTCCGTATTGATCGATTATTTTAAATTTACTGTCCAGTTTTGCTGCACCGATCTCGATGATCTCAAAAGCTAATCGGGGATTTTCACCAAGTTGTCCGGAGGAACTTTGGTTCCATTCCAGATCCAATACAATATAATTCATATAGGGCCTTCTTTTGTTTGTTCATTAATAATGCACCCGGCGGGTTCGGAAATATTATAGCGTATCTTATCAAAAACAGCAACGATTTTGGGTAATCATTGCTGTTCTTCCCAGTGTTCCCAGAGGGAATCGAACCCCCAATTGTCCCTTAGGAGGGGACTGTTATATCCATTTAACTATGAGAACAAATGCCATATTTATGGCGTTTTACTTATTCTGTTATAGAAATTCGATCTGACCCTGCAGCCATATGACGCCCTTGAAACGACGGCCAACTTTTGGTTCTCCCTGTAGGTCAAGTGCGTTGATCACAATATCGATCAGGATATCATTGCAGTCAACAGTTAGATTATACAACATTTCTCCGGAAATTTCATTAACAATTTGCGTACTTTTTTTAATAATTCCCAAAACGGAATATTCTTCGTTGTTAATTCCATAAGGCATAAAGTAAGTTTCCACAATGGTATACAAATCTTCGTCTTTGATTCTTTTTGAAATCAGAGAATAGGTGTCCATATCATCTAATGTTAGATTTTCCATAGCATCTGCGTCACCGGATCTTGCTTTTGCAATCAGTTCGCGCCGTTCGTTGTTACTGATAGGATGCTTTTCGTGAGGAAAAGCATCGTAATCTAAATGAACCCCATACAGGATGCGACCATTGAGAGAGAGTCCGGCAAACTTGACCTGATTCGGGACACGATAATAAGTATTGGACCAATTGCTCTTTACATAATCAACGATATTTTGTACTGCATAGATGAGCGTGATTCCAAGATTGTAATCATCAGAAATACCGGAATAATATTCTTTATCACTGTGAGCTTCGATTTGAATCTCAGGCTGTTCGGTCGTATGTGTGCCGATACAATAAGGAAATATGTGATCAATATTCAAAATATCATCAGAACTATATTCGCCAATTATAGTTATACCTATCTGATCGGTTATTTCATAATTGATTTGTGCCAGCGTTGTATCTGCTCCGGTTTTAATTTCTTGTCGATGCGTGGAATTGCAAATAGCGGAAGTGATCAATTGGTTTTGATCATTATTATTTTTTATTTTGCTAAATCCTATCGCTCTTAGATAACTATGCATAAAATATAACTACTCCTTATTGACTGATTTCCGGCTTTTGATTTTCTCTTTCTTTTGCAGCTTCCTTTGCTCCCTCTTTTCCCATTGCTACATTGAGAGCAAGTCGTTCTTCGTTGGATAAAATATAGTAAGATTCTTCATTTGTAATTTCCTTACAATAGGTATAACATCCTTCACTGCTGTGCATTGATGTTATGATAATACCATCGTGATTCTCTGTCAATAGTGCAAGAGAAAAACTTAGTTTTCCTGACATTTCCTTAAAGGCATCATATTTTACCAATCCAATTTTGCAAAAGGTAGTCAGAAATTTCTCATTTATCATTTCAATTTCTTTGTTTTGCTTCTTTTCGTTCTTTACAACCTGGCGGATTTCCGAAAAACGTTTTACAATAACCTGTTCCAGATTTTTGGCATCTTTTCCGGTTGTAAATTTCGATAATCTCTGATTTAATATAGTATATCGATGCAGTAGGACAAACATACCTGCAAATTGTATAAGTACTAAAATAATCAATACAACGACAATAAGATCTGTACTCACACCAATTGCATTAAATATTTCTAAGCTCATATATATCTCCATTCTTTTGTCATATAGTAGGACAATCTCATTTGTGTTAAATTTATATTTACGTTTATAGTCAGACTATCAAGGCATACCATTATGTCATGATTGAATAGAATAAATCATTTCAACGATTCGTTCTAATTCCTCTTCTGAATAATACTCAATTTCTATTTTTCCCTTTTCTTTGTTTTTGGCTTTTATGGTCGTCTTGGATCCCAGCTTATATTTTAATTTTTCTTCTATATCATTATATAGGAAAGATAAATCTTCCGTTGTTACTGTGGTTTCTTTTTTTGATTTCTCACTTTGGTTTAAAACTTTTTTAACCAGTTTTTCGGTCTCCCGAACAGATAATCGTTCGTCGAATACGGTGCAAGCTGTTTCATATTGCAGTTCCGGATCTTCGATCGGAAGTAAGGCTCTTGCGTGTCCATTGGAAATCTTTTCATCGATGACCATTTCCTGAACTGGTTCTGACAATTTTAAAAGCCGTAAAATATTCGTAATTGCACTTCTGCTTTTTGAAACCCGTTCTGCAACGTCATCTTGCTTTAAATGAAATTCTTCTATTAATTTTTTATATGCCTGGGCTTCTTCTATTGGATTTAAATCTTCTCTTTGTATGTTTTCAATCAATCCGATTTCCAGAATCTGTTGATCGGTATAATCCTTTATTACGACAGGAACTTCTTTCAGACCTGCTTTCATAGCAGCACGCCAGCGCCTTTCGCCGGAAACAAGCAGATAATATTTTCCTCTTTTAGTTACGACCAGAGGCTCTATTATGCCGTGTTGTTTAATAGAATCTGCAAGTTCCTGAAGAGCATCTTCATTAAATAGCTTTCTGGGTTGTTCCTTATTGATTTCAATGTCTTTAATTTTCACTTTTATTTCTGTAGGAATT
>CAJOMI010000138.1 GCA_905235545.1 uncultured Lachnospiraceae bacterium
GATTCCAGAACTAAAAGAAATGATAGAAAAGATGCTATGATAGTCCAAGAGCACAGCATGAGGATGAAGCGAGGTGGAGTGCGAACGTGCACGACGATGAGACTCGGAGGGATGGTAGATGGAATATAAAAAGCTTGGAGATATAGCTACATACATAAATGGATATGCTTTTAAACCCGAAGATAGAGGAACGGAAGGGTTGCCAATTATTAGAATTCAGGATTTGACCGGTAATGCATATGATTTGGGATTTTATGATGGAAAGTATCCTAAAAAAATAGAGATTAATGATGGGGATGTGCTTATATCATGGTCAGCAAGCCTTGGCGTGTATGTATGGGATAAGGGAAAGGCATTATTAAACCAGCATATTTTTAAGGTTGTATTTGATAAAGTTGACGTAGATAAGAATTATTTTGTTTACGCTGTCAGACACAAGTTGGATGAAATGGTATCAAAGACACATGGTGCAACAATGAAGCACATAGTAAAAAAGGACTTTGATGCTACGCAGATTCCATTTCCTTCGTTGGATGAACAAGCTGAAATAGCTATGAAACTAGATAAAGTATCGTATGTAATTGATGCACGAAAAGAGGAATTACAAAAATTAGATGAAATCATTAAAGCCCGATTTGTCGAGCTCTTTGGTGATCCAGTGAGTAACTCAAAAGGGTTGCCAATTGCTACATTGCCAGAACTTGGAGAATTTGGAAGAGGGGTATCAAAGCATAGACCCAGAAATGATCCTAAGCTTCTCGGAGGAGACTATCCATTGATTCAAACAGGAGATGTTGCTGCGGCTGAGCTTTTTATTACAGACTATTCGTCAACATATTCTGAGATAGGATTAAAACAGAGCAAGATGTGGGACAAGGGAACTCTTTGTATTACAATTGCCGCGAATATCGCAAAGACAGCGATTCTTACATTTGATGCTTGCTTTCCAGATAGTGTAGTAGAAATGAGAGAACTAGCAATATTTTTATTCATTATTGGTTTAGTTTCTTTCAGGCGATACTAGAGTCTCAAGCTCCTGAGTCAGCACAAAAGAATATTAACTTGAAGATTCTAAGTGAATTGAAAGTTGTTAATCCATCTAAAGAGGCACAGACCGAGTTTGAGAGTTTTGTAACACAAGTCGACAAATCAAAAGTTGCAGTGTAGGTGATGAATTATAGGTCTGCAGAGCAGGCTAAACAATAATATGGGGGAACGCTTATGACAGTTAGTGAACTAAATTTCAAACTGAATGAAGCCATGGCAGAACAGTCACATCCGGAGAGTGCTAAACTTTGCCGTGCCTTGCTTGAAGAATGCGTAGATTATATTTACGAAAAATCCAGCGAAGAAAAGCCCAAGCAGGCATCTCTTATGGAACTGATAGACAGCCATACCATGTTAGCGTATGTGGGTGATCATGAAATTATAAGTACGCTGCATTATGTACGCATCCTTGGTATGAATGCTCAGCATGGCAGAAGTGTAAGAAAAAAGGAAGCGAAACTTGCTAAGAGTAATATTTCTTATCTTGTCGGTCTGATTGAAGCTAAAGAAAACGGAACAGTAGCATCATATCAGAAACCACCATATATGAGTGAAGCTACCACCAGGCGTTTGTATGTTGATCTTTATTTGAAAGAAGCTGGATGGGATGTCCTTGATACAGTAGATGTAGTAATGCCGGGTAAGGCCGGAATCGAAATCAAGGTTGAAGGCATGCCAAATGCACAAGGAATAGGTTTCTGTGATTATGTGCTGTATGGAAAAGACGGTAACCCCCTAGCTATAGTTGAGGTGAAAAAAACATCTGTATCGCCGGAAGTAGGAAGACACCAGGTTGATCTGTACGCTAATTGTATGGAAAAAGTATATGGATACCGACCGGTTCTTTACTACACTAATGGATATAAAACACGGATTATAGATGGTATTTATCCTGATCGAGATGTACTGGCATTCCATTCTCTGGAGGAGTTGGAACTGATGTTGCAGCGCAGAAACCGCGGAAATATTACAGATCTTAAAGTTAATGCTGAAATAACGAATCGCCCTTATCAGAAAATGGCGATTACAAATATATGCGAGTGGTTGAATTCAAAACACCGCCGAGGACTTTTAGTCATGGCCACAGGTACCGGTAAGACAAGAGTAGCTATCTCTCTTGTAGATATTCTTACGCGAAATGGATGGGTAAAGAATGTTCTTTTTCTTGCGGACAGAACAGCTCTTGTTAACCAAGCAAAGAGAAATTTTGCAAAGCTTCTTCCTAACATGAGTATATGCGAACTGTCTGCCGGTGGAGAAAAGGATTATAATGCGCGGCTGATGTTCAGCACTTATCAGACAATGATTCGCTATATTGATGCTGAAGATAAGCGTTTTACGACTGGTAGATTCGATCTTATCATAATTGATGAGGCACATAGAAGTATTTTCAATCGTTACGGTACGATCTTTGAATATTTTGACAGTCTGCTTGTTGGATTAACTGCAACACCAAAGGATGAAGTGGATGCAAATACCTATCATATTTTTGGATGTGAAGCAGGAACGCCGAACTATGCATATTCACTTGAAGATGCTGTCAGGGATAAATATCTTGTGGGTTACACGGTTCGGAATCGTACTTCCGAAATGATCTCAAAGGGAATAGATCTCAATAAACTCTCTGATGAGGAAATGGAGCAGCTGGAGGAATATCTGGACGATGACCCTCCGACTCCGGACTTCAATATTCCAGGGAACGAAATATTTAAGTACCTATTCAACAAGGCCACCTGCCAAAAAGTTCTCGAGGAACTTATGCGTTGGGGCTACCGAGTTGATGGTGGTGAAACCATGGGAAAAACTATTATATTCGCATATAACCATAAACATGCGCAGATGATAGTGGATTGTTTTCATGAAATGTACCCGGAATATCCTGATAACACATGTCAATTGGTCGATTACTCCGTTAACTATGGAGATGACCTTGTTATTAAATTTGGGGAAGATCCGGAATTTCGAATCGCTGTTTCTGTAGATATGCTTGATACCGGTGTCGATGTGCCGGAGGTCATTAATCTGGTGTTCTTTAAGAAAGTCCGTTCAAAGATTAAATTTGTACAAATGATAGGACGAGGGACAAGACTCTGCGAAGACATCTACGGACCGGGGAAAAATAAAAGTGGATTCCAGATTTTTGATTA
Source organism: uncultured Lachnospiraceae bacterium (assembly GCA_905235545.1). Taxonomy (GTDB): domain Bacteria; phylum Bacillota; class Clostridia; order Lachnospirales; family Lachnospiraceae; genus CAG-590. Next base: position 3,195 of record CAJOMI010000138.1, read on the forward strand.
CTGTGGGAATTTTGAATATTTTGGAGAAAATCCGGAAGGAAAACCGGATAAAGAGATGCTTACGCTTTCTCAGCGGTTATTCCAAGTCCGCATGGATATGCTATATGAACTTCAACGTTTGGAGTATCAGCAGAATGAGCGCTTACAGGCATATTATCAGGCCATTAAAAACGAATTGCATGGCGATGTTGTAAAGGTTAAGTCTCATAGTAACCGGATTCAGGTTCGAGAAGAAATGCAATATTTAGACAAGTATTATGACCTTACAACATGGACTTCGTTGTCTCCTGTAATGGTAAAGGAGGCCAAAAGACATATTTCCCCGTTGCTTGATAGTGGACTGGGCGGTGATTACCTTGCAGTAGCTTTTGATGTTCGTATTTATTACGTGGAAAATGATCTCCTAAAGACCGGAACAATAAAAAATGTCGGGAAGCATGTGAAGACTCTGAGGCTCATTGCTCAATATCTGATCACAGAAAAGGCATCAGTTCCGCAAGTGCTAAAGAAAGCAACAGATCTGAAGCGATTGATGAGTGATGACCTATGGGCTAATCCTATCGTTGAAGAATTGGAAAAGTTGCGCATCTCTCTTCGGGATTTAATGCAGTTCTTAAAAGGAAGGGAACGAAAGAAATTCGATATTGATATCCCCGACGAGATAGAGGATGCGGATTTTCAACCGGAAGATACCACTATTGATATTCGGACATATCGTGAAAAGGTTATTGACTACTTGGCAGAAAATAGCGATAGCCCGGTAATTAAAAAGATTTACAATCTTGATCCGATCAATAATGACGATCTGCAGGAATTGGAAAATATTTTGTGGCATGAACTGGGTTCCGAAGATGAATATAAGGAAGCTACTACCCAGAACAACCTGGCGGCATTTGTACGCAGTCTGATTGGCTTAAGCCAGGAGGCTGTGAATGAAAAGTTTGGAGAGTATTTGGATGGTAACACATTCAATTCTCAACAACAGGAATTTGTTATGACAATTATCAATTACGTCAGAGAAAATGGTGACATCGAACTTGCAGATATGGTCAATACAGAACCATTCAACAATTATGATCTGAATGAGATGTTCGGAGTTGAACTGCAGGCGGTTGTTGGAATTGTAAATGTATTACATAACAGTGTTGTTGTTGAGGCTGCGTAAAAAACATATGGAGGAGTTATAAATGTTTGATTATTTTGTGGAGAGATATAAGGAAGCGTGTATTGTGAGACAGTTAAAGACCATTGATTGGATTCAATTAATTTTACTATGTATATCATTTGTGGTATCTTTGATTTTTTCTTTTATCGGAAATATATGTTTTGTAGTAGGTGGTTTGGTGGTGAGTGTTCTCGATCTTGCCTGGATAGTAAAAAGAAGCAAGAAAGAACAAAGAGAGTATAGTGAGATACAAAAATATAATATGCGGGTTGAAAATATCCAAAAAATACTCGTTGAATGCAAACTATACGATAAAGATTCGATTGATTGGCTTTTGAAAACAAGTGAGAGTAGGCTGGAAAGAGAACCGCAACAGGAATATATGAAGACGTTTGCATCAGCAATTGCTGGGCCAATTTTATTGGGTGCTGTTGCGACAATAGAAGATAAGATGAATTTATACAATATTATATGTCTTTCGGTTGTGATTGTTGTATTTTCATTTGTTTTCTATATAAGTATGGTTTTACTTGAAAGTGATTTAAAGGATATGACGCATGCAAAATATAGAAGGTTGGAAGAGATGATTGAAGATTTGAGATATGTTGCGCTGAAAAGTATTAAAAATGAAAACCGCAATATTCACGAGAAGTAAAAAGTATATTTTCAGTAGGAAAATAGTAGGATTATAGTATTTTATCCAGTTCCGGAATCTGCTATCCTTAAGATGGCGGTGAAATGAAAATGCTTAGTTCCTTCAATTGGATTTACCTCGGTAGTATAGTTAAAAAATAGCGGGGAACTTCCCCGCCGTTGATGGACCTGGGTCTTGCGACCAATAGAAACTTTGTTTCCATTACAATTATTATATGCGAGAACTGCGAAAAATCAATAAATTTTTGTAAATGTCAGGACTAAAAAAGAAAATCACGAAAATGTCATTTTATTATTGAAGCGCAAGCCCGCTTGTTCATTTATCTCTTATTTTTCACATAAAAACAGGCCGGCCTGCTTGGTAATGCAGAAGCCTTTTTTCGTCTTTTTCTCCACAAACGTACGAAAATCTTTGTAGCGGTCTAAAATATACTGATTCTGGTTGCCGTGGCAGGACAGAATATATTCGATCAATGGCTCTGCCTGGTCGACGATCAGACGGTCATCGTATACCTCCATCTGTATCTTTGAAAAATACGGGTTGAGGAGACCGACACCGTTCTCCAATCCGAACCGCTCATAAAGTTTGTCTGCGGACAGGGTGATGGAGCTGTTGAAATCCTGTACCAGATCTGTGATTTCCTTCATGTGTGAGGAGCCATAGGTACTGCACAGAAAAATTCCGTCCGGGCGGAGTACCCGACGTACTTCCTGCAAAACAGCAGGGAGATCCTCACAGTAAAATAAGACATGGTTGGCGATCACCAGATCAAAGGTGTCTTCGCCATACGGGATCCGATGGCAGTCAAACGGATGAAAAGAGAAACGATTGTCAGTCTCGGATTTTTCGGATTCTTCAATTTCCCGACGTGTGTCGCGAAGCATTCCCTCCGAGATGTCATTTAAGACGATATGGATATCGGTGGGAAGTTTGTCGAAATTCTCCCTCCAAAGGGCACCGTTTCCACATCCAAGCTCCAGAATCTGCATGCCTTCGGTTATCCCACACTGTTCATAAACCCAGGGAAACCAGCCCTGTTTGTTGGTGGAATACAGATTGTGCAGGCGGATTCTGGCGGAGATGTTGGAGGCATTCTGGTATTGATTCTTCAAGCTGTTTTCCATGCTGGTCAGATGGATCAGATTTAACATCCGGCTCCAGTTGATGTCACGGTCTTCTTCGATTGCAGCCGTAGTGTCTTCGATAGCCTGAGCAACCAACTGCATCTGCTCGATCCGGTCTTTCACAAGCTTGAGCTGCAGATTCAGAGAATTCTTCAACATATGATAGTCGGAATCTCCGATTGTCATGTTGCGGATATCCTCCAGGGAAAATCCCAGATATTTGAGCAGAAGGATCTGTTGCAGTCTGGCGAGGTCGGCATCGGAATAGAACCGCGCGCCGGACTCGTTTACAAAGGAAGGTTTTAATATATTTTGTTTGTCATAAAATCGGATCGTCCGGACGGAAATGTGCGCCATTTTCGCAAATTCGCCGGAGGTGTAGTATCC
>CAJOMI010000139.1 GCA_905235545.1 uncultured Lachnospiraceae bacterium
TCATCTTTATCGTTTTTGTTTTTATTTGCTATAATGCATGCAGATATCGTGCATAATAAAATTGCGATTACTGCTACTGTTGATGTATCCATAATAAATTCCTCCTTCCTGCATATAAATCGTTATTCTCAAACGAAATATCCATGTCTTTGTTTATCATAAATATAATATACATCTATTTTTACATTTTGTCAAGTATATTTTACATATAGTTTTATATTTTTGTCAGAATGTAAATTGTAGAGAAATTGAAGGCTGAATAGATATTAAATAAGCTACGTTGAAAATGTAAGTAAAAAAAGAACAGCAAGGATAAGCGTGTTTACCCTTGCCATTCTTCTTTTCTTTTACTTGTATTTTTGATAACAGAATCCTATACTATCCTTCCCTTGCCACAGACAGCATCAGTTTGATCCGGTTCTCCTGGTTGACCTTCGTCGCACCCGGATCGTAATCGATCGGAACGATATTCGCATCGGATAAATCTCTTTTACCTTGCGGATCATTCCTTTTCCGACAATGTGATTCGGCAGACATCCAAACGGCTGGGCGCAGATGATATTGCCATATCCACTCTCTGCAAGTTCAAGCATCTCCGCCGTAAGCAGCCATCCCTCTCCCATCTTATTGCCGAGTCCGACTACGCCTGTGATCAGTTCTTTGATATGTGCATACTTAGCCGGCGGGCGGAAATCGCTGTACTTCGATACAGAATCATAGAGTGCACTCTCCAGCGTCTCGCAATACTTCATCAGAAGCTGAACTGCTTTTTTCTTTGCCGGATTACCACCATACAGATTGATATCTTCAATCCGGTTGTCAATCTTGAACATCATAAAGCCCATAACACCGGGTACCATCACTTCACAATCCTGATCCACCAGAAAGTTCTCCAGATCATTATTCGCCATGGAGGAATATTTAACATAGATCTCTCCAACAACACCGACTTTGGTCTTCTCGACCTTATTCAACGGAATCTTGGCAAAGTCCTCCACGATTGCCTTCATGTTCTTTTCCATTCCCTTTGGCGTATATCCTTTGCGCTGTTTGAACTGAAAGGAGAGTTCTTTTACCCATTTCTCGATCAAAGCATCGGCGTCCCCTTTGTTCACCTCATAGGAGCGCACCTGATTCTTCAAAAGCATAAACAGGTCTCCGTATGTAAGGCCGATCAACGCCTGATATAACATCTCCATGGTAAGTTTAAATCCGCTGTTGGATTCCAAACCGGACACATTTAACGAAATAACCGGAACATGACCAAGCCCTGCCTTCTGCAACGCCTTGCGCAGCAAATGAATGTAATTGGAAGCCCTGCAGCCACCGCCGGTCTGTGTGATCATAAGCGCCACTTTATTGACATCGTATTTACCACTCTGCAGCGCACTGATCATCTGACCGATTACCAGAAGTGCCGGATAACAGGTGTCATTGTGTACATATTTGAGTCCGGTATCGACCACCTTACGGCCGGTATTTTTCAAAAGTCCGACACGGTATCCATGCTGGGTAAACACGTTTCGCAACAGTTTAAAATGTACCGGAAGCATATCCGGAATCAATATCGTATAATCTTTGCGCATCTCTTTGGTAAATTCAACGCGCTCATTTTCGTATGTTTCCCCCTCTGCAGTCTGCTCCATCTTTTCACTCATCCCTGCTTTTCTCCTTTCTGTCCGGTTGCCGCAAACAAACTTCTCAGTCGAATCTTCACCGCTCCCAGATTGGTAATCTCGTCAATCTTGATCTGTGTATAAATCTTGCCGTTTTCCTCTAATATACGTCTCACCTCATCCGTCGTGATCGCATCCACACCACAACCGAAGGATACCAGTTGAACCAGATTGAGATTCGGATCCTTTGCATCTGCTACATACTGCGCCGCCGCATACATTCTGGAATGATACATCCATTGATTCAACACCTTGGTATTGACATGAGGTGCCATATCGGATACGGAATCCTCTGTAACGACCACCGCACCCAGATCACAGATCAACTGATCAATACCATGATTGATTTCCGGATCCAGATGATATGGACGACCGGCCAGAATAACAATCGGCTTACCCTCTCTTTTTGCGATTCGAAGGAATTTTCTTCCCTCCATACGAACCAGCTGCATATGTTTCTCGTACTCTGCATAAGCATAATTACAAGCCATTGCTACATCCGACATCTTGATCTTTCCAAAATATTTCTCCAAAACTCCATGCATTTTCTTGGTAAAATCTTTTCTTCTGTGAATTCCAAGGTATTCATAAATAAACTTCACATCTTTGATTGCCTTGACATTGGCCTCTATTACCTCCGGATAGTAAGCCACTACCGGACAGTTGTAATGATTATCACCCAATCCCTCATCCAGGTTATAGCTGAGACACGGATAAAAGATTGCGTCCACACCCTCTTTGAGAAGTGCTTCAATATGTCCGTGCATCAATTTTGCAGGGAAGCATACGGTATCCGAAGGGATGGTATGCTGTCCGGAAAGATACAGACTTCTGCTGGAATTCGGTGAAGTGACCACATTGAATCCCAGACGGGTAAACAAGGTATACCAGAACGGCAGCAATTCATACATATTCAGACCCATCGGAATGCCAATGGTACCTCTTGCCTGTTCTTTCGGTATATCGGAACGTCTGTATTCCTCTAACAATTTCAATTTATATTCATAAAGATCATATCTCTTTCCTTCCGCTTTCTTTGCGGTCGGCTTTTCACAGCGATTACCGCTTACAAATCTTCTTCCGTTGTTGAAGGTATTGATTGTAAGTTTACAGTGGTTATTACACCCGTTACAGGTCGTTGTCACCACATCATGCTTAAATTCCCGCAATCCGTCCGCATCAATGATAGTGCTCTTTCCACTGCTATTGTCTTTGGCATATAGCGCCGCTCCAAATGCTCCCATGATGCCTGCCATTTCCGGTCGCACAACATCATGACCGATTTCCTGCTCAAATGCACGCAGCACAGCGTTATTTAAGAAGGTTCCTCCCTGTACCACGATATGCTCTCCAAGCTGCTTTGCAGAAGCTGCACGGATTACTTTATAAAGCGCATTCTTTACGACAGAAATGGATAGTCCTGCAGAGATATTCTCGATCGATGCTCCGTCTTTTTGTGCCTGCTTCACGGAAGAATTCATAAACACCGTACATCTTGATCCAAGATCCACCGGTTTATCTCCGAAAAGTCCGAGTTTTGCAAATTCATCGATTTCATACCCGAGCGCACCGGCAAATGTCTGAAGGAAAGACCCGCACCCTGACGAACACGCCTCATTTAAAAAGATATTGTCAATTGTATTGTTGCGGATCTGGAAACATTTGATATCCTGTCCGCCGATATCGATAATAAAGTCCACATCCGGCTGGAATTTCTTAGCCGCCGTAAAGTGTGCCACCGTTTCCACAATACCGTAATCCACACCAAATGCATTCATGATCATCTCTTCGCCATAACCGGTGACGGCAGAAGACTCAATATGGATATCCGGATAAGTTTCATATAACTGTTCCATGAATTTCCTGATGATCGGAATCGGATTGCCCCCGTTCGGAAGATATTCGGAGCAGAGAATATTGCCATCCTCATCTATAACTACCGCTTTGACGGTTGTAGATCCCGCATCAATTCCAAGATATGCCGGTCCTGCAATCTGTGAAACGGTTTTAATTTGGTCGGAGTTTTTCTTGTGACGCTCCACAAAGGCATCATACTCTTCTTTCGAGGTAAATAGCGGTTTACAGCTTGCATAGCCTCCCGTAGCCGTATAACCGTTGATCTTCTCCACAAGATCTGCCAGCACAAACGACTTGGTATCCTTTTTCATCGCAGCACCCATTGCCACAAAATACAAAGAATTCTCCGGTGCGATTCCCTCAAGCTTCAATGTCGTGTCGAATGCCTTTCGAAGCTCTGACAAAAAGGTAAGCGGACCTCCCAGGTAAACAACTTTGCCTTCAATCTCTCTTCCCTGTGCCAATCCGGCGATCGTCTGATTGACAACCGCATAAAAGATACTTGCCGCTATGTCATTCTTCTGGGCTCCCTGATTGAGCAGTGGCTGCACATCTGACTTTGCGAACACGCCACAGCGGCTTGCGATCGTATAGATCTTATTATACTCCTTTGCCGCTTCGTTCATCTGCCCTGCTTCCATATTGAGCAAGGTTGCCATCTGATCGATAAACGCTCCGGTACCACCGGCACACGAACCGTTCATTCTGACCTCTAATCCATCTGTTAAAAATAAAATCTTAGCATCTTCTCCACCTAACTCAATGACAACATCCGTTCCGGGAATCATCTTATTCACCGCAACTCTTGTCGCATATACTTCCTGTTCAAACGGAATGCCCAAAGAATCTGCAATTCCCATACCTGCCGAACCGGATATACAAACACTCATCTCCTTTTCCTTCGGAAACTTTTTTATAATATCCTGTAACATTGCCACTGTTTTACTCGTAATCTGTGAAAAATGTCTCTGATAATCACTGTAAACAATCTGATCCTTATCATCCAGAACAACACATTTCAACGTAGTGGAACCTACATCCAATCCTATTCTCATGTCAATACCTCTTTTTCCTCAGTAGATTTGAAATCAAAACGTATTTTAGCACACTTTGCTTCATTGTGCCACCCCC
>CAJOMI010000140.1 GCA_905235545.1 uncultured Lachnospiraceae bacterium
TGTTGGGTCTACCGGCTCATTAAACTTTCTCGTAATGGGATTGGTCACAGGTATCTGTAATGGTTTTATGATTCCAATCGCCCAACGTTTTGGCGCCGGACAAGAAGAAAGTCTTCGCAAAACCGTACGTGCCAGCGTCCGCGTAGGTATCGGTCTGGCAATCACCATGACTCTTATAGCAAGTCTTATTGCGAAACCGATTCTGATACTCATGAATACACCCGGGAATATCTTATCTCTTGCTTACCTGTATATCCGTATCATTTTCTGGGGAATTCCTGTCACCATTGCCGCCAATCTGTCTTCGGGACTGATTCGTACACTCGGTGACTCCAAAACGCCCCTGCTGATAGGCGTGATCAGCACAGTAACCAATATTATTCTCGATATTTTCCTTATGACCGTATTTCATTTAGGGGTAGGCGGAGCGGCACTTGCCACCATTTTATCACAACTGCTCACCGCTGTATTTTGTCTGATACACATCAAGCGGCATCTGCATATTGTACTGCCAAGAAAAAACGAAGCAGGCCCAACTCGCCAGCATATACTATTGTTGATCTGTCAAGGAGTTCCGATGGGGTTGCAATACTCCGTTACGGCAATCGGCGGACTGATTCTGCAGGCAGCAGTCAATAGTCTCGGCGAAGATGTGGTCGCCGCAGTAGCTGCATGCGGGCGTGTTAGCGGTCTTTTGTTTTGCCCGTTTGATGCCCTGGGGACAGCTCTGACTGTCTATGCCGGTCAAAATATGGGTGCCAATAAGATTCGTCGCATTCGAAAAGGACTTCGCGATGCGATTCTGATGGGCGCTGTCTATGCCGTACCTGCAATGTTGATACTTAGTTTTGGGGGACGCTATCTTCTTCAGATGTTTATTAAGCCGTCTGAGACGGAGACGATTGATCTCGGGATAATCTATCTGCGATATGCAGCGGTATTTTGCCTTTGCCTGCTTTTGGTCAATACCATACGCTTCGTGATTCAGGGTATGGGATACGCAGGCATATCGGTACTTTCCGGTCTCTCCGAACTGGTTGCGAGAGCCTTGGCCGCTCTTTTGCTGGTTCCGAGAATCGGATTTCCGGGCATATGCCTGGCCAATCCTGCAGCCTGGTTATTCGCAGATTTATTTCTGATTACGGTATATACCATTTTGATGAAAAAACACAACGGCTTCGGCGACGATATCACATCCGTGCATAAATAAAAATATCATTCGTCATTGCTGTCTTCTTTTTCCTCATCATGCTTCGTGAAGGCATCAAATGCAGGATTGTCCACATCCACTTCAAATGCATAATCATCCTTTTCCACTTCCTCTTCTTCAGGCTCAAAGTTTTTGAATACCGGAACAAATATCTGTGCTTTTAGATAAGCCGGAACAGAGAGTCCAAAGAGAAACAAAAACGGAAGCGCCAAGATGTCCAAACAAGCAACACAGGAAGTGTCCAGCATACAGCCAGCAATATTGCGCGTGGAAATTTTGCCATTGAAAGAATAATCGTATTATGAATGGTTTTCTTGACCGGATTTTCAAACCGGCTCTGTAACGGGAACAAAAACTGTAGCAAAATGAACAGAATAATCGCAATCGCGATCAACAGGTAAAAAAATATTCTCGGAAAACGAGTGGCATTATAGTTCAATACCGATATATCAACAAAGAGCAATGCTGCAAGAGCAAGAACCATCAACCACTCACAGGTTGCCTGCTTAAAGTTGCTTTTAAACGAAGAGAAATAAGTTTTAAGTACAGAATAACTTTCTCCCCGAATCATTCTCCCCGTCACATAGTAAAGAGCAGTCAGCGCAGCTCCGCCCGTAACTATAGGCAGGCAGAGGAACAGTGTCAGAAGATTCAAGATCATCATATCCGTAACCTTCGACAAAAAGTTCATCACCGGACCATCCGCACCAAAAATTTTCCCAAATTTCCCCATCATGCACCTCCGCAGCATACAGGCATTATGCTCATTACTCTGCTTTAAAGTCAAGACTCGCTTGCGAGTCTTGCGCGCATCCTCATGGAGCGTTTTAACTCAGTCGGAACTTGTACCCCTCTTAAGTATAACTTGTCATAACCCCTACCTTCGCTATCGCTTAGAGGTTGGGGATTTCTCCGACTGAGTTAAAATGATTGAAATACCTGTATCATAATATTCTCGAAAATTATATGTATGTTAACATAAATTAATTATTGCGTCAATATAGGACCGGTCTGAATTACCGATTACCTTGCCATCTGTTTTTATCAAACAAAAAAGGGAGCATCAAAATAGTGTAGCCCCCTTTTCCGACATATATAAATATTATTTATACCGTAAATCTTATATTTATTTGACTTTAAAGTTTATTGTCGTCTTATTGCCTTTTTTATCGGTCACAACAAGTTTGTTCCATTTATTTTTACCCTTGAGATTCTTTTTATATTTTGAAAGTGTAAAGGATATGTTGGTTTTCCCTTTTTTCACGCTAATCTTTTTGTTATTCAGCTTTACTGTTTTTAAACCATCTGCATCTTTGATCGTGACCTTTTTTGTCTTTTTATATGTCTTTTTATTTTTAATATTAAATTTTGTCGCATTATCTTTATTTGATTTATCTTCTTTTTTGTCCGGCACTTTAAATGCAAGCCCCTCTGACTTGGCATAAGTTTCTGCATACGAACCGGTCTCGCCTACAATTGTCAAAGAGGAACTGCAGTCCTTAAACGCATCCTTCTCAATCAAAACTGTGCTTGGAATCGTAACATTCGATAATTTACTGCAGCCTTCAAACGCTTCTTTACAAATGGCTAAAACTCCTTTCGGAAGTACAATATCAGTAAGTCCGGTACAATCTTTAAATGCCCATGAATGAATTGTTGTAACCGTACCCGGAATCGTAACACTTGTTAAGCTTTTGCATCCCGCAAATGTCGATTCGTTAATATCAGTAATCCCATCCGCAATCTTAACCGTCGTCAATGACGTACATTCATAAAATGTTCCTCCTGCGATCACCTTCACGCCACTTGGAATATCAACACTCTTTAAATTCGTACATTTCTGAAATCCACGTACAGAATGCAAAGTACTTGGAAAGACAACATTCGTCAAATTAGTGTTTTCTTGACCTAAATCTCTCACCGTTACATCTCCAACTTTCTCAGGGATTGTAACAACGCTAGCGTTTCCATTGTATTTGATCAATGTCGCCCTGTTTTCTTCCTTGAAAACCTCATATTCAAAATCTCCATCTACTACTTTTTCGGAAGCCTCTACTATTTGACAGAATCCGGCTCTTATTAGCAACTCCCCGATTGCTCCATCTGTAGGCACGCATCCTAACATCAAGAATACACCTACACCAAATGCGCATAATAATTTTACTTTTTTCATTTGTCATCCTCCTTAGTCCATCGCATTTTATTCAAGTCTGAGATATAAAAACATATAACATTTTAACACCGCTTAAGCAAAAAAGCAAGAAACACCCGCCTTAAAAAATTTTATCGTGCAGCCCTGATAAATTTCATACGTGCATCCCGGGAAAATTTCATTTGCATAAATGTACTTCTTCTGTTATAATGAGCAAGAGTTTACGCACATTTTTTGCAAAAGAAAAACTTAAATTAAAAACGGAGGAAAGGATTATGAAAGAACAACTTGAAACATTTGTAGAAAAAATGCCGGATTTCTTTAAGCCATGGGGAGAAGAAATTTTACTGCGTTATTTTGATTTCGGAGAGCGCACCGACAAAGAGACCTATTGGCATGTAATTTTAATCAATATCATTATATCGGTTATATTCATTGCATTGTGTAAGATTCCGGCAATCGGAATTATTTTCAAAATCGTGCGCGCAATCTACAGTGTAGCCGTGATCGTCCCATCACTGGCAATCACAGTGCGCCGTCTGAACGATATCGGCAAGGACTGGAGGTATATCTTCATGGGATTGATTCCTATTGCAGGAGGGATTATCATGCTGATATATATGTTACAGCCTTCTACTGATAACGTAGCCTAAACGAAGCATTTCAAAATAAAAATCAAAAACCGGAATAACATCCAAGACTGTCGATGGAACCCCATTGGCAGTCTTTTATTATTTAATCTTTTATTATGTCAAGACTCGCTTGCGAGTCTTGCGCGCCGGATTCGGGTCAGCTTTAGCTGACAAATTCCTAACCGAATCCGTGCGCATCCTCGCGAAGCAAATGAACCGGTTAATCAGAGCCCTCTCTACGAAGGCAGACAGATAAAGCAGGCAGGTCCTTCCGGCAAATCAATCTTCTTACCGGTATACTCCGGTATTCCGTTGGCGGGATCGAGCCTGAATACGGAGACACTTTCCTCAAGCTGATTTCCAACCAGTATAAACCGTCCTTCCGGATCGATCAGGAATTCCCTTGGCCATTTTATATGATCATTGACATAACCGATTTTTGTTATTTTTTCTTTCTCAATGTGATAGACGGTCAAGCTGTCATGCCCTCGGTTTGAGCAGTAAACATATTGTCCGTCGGGTGAAATATGGATTGCCGCCGAGCTTGACTCCTCCCTGAAGTCATCGGGCAGGTTGCTGAAACTGTTCGTATGCACCAGTGAACCGTCCTCTCTGTTTATATCAAATACTTCAAGTGTGCTGGTTCTCTCCGTCACTACAAATACCCGGGTTCCATCCTTTGAAAATGTCATGTGCCTTGGTGCTGCGATAGAAGGACTTGAAAAGCAGTATCTTTCAATCAGTTTTCCCCAAGGAGTCAGTTCATACGTATATACAAGCCCGTTCTGCGTATCGGTTGCCAGAACAAAGTTAGTTCCCGGAATCGGTCTTATCCCATGTGCATGCGCTCCCTTTGTCAGGCAAAATTTTTCGCTCATCGGCTGTAAACGACCGTCATCCGAAAGAGGAAAGACCACGATATCTCCGTCAAAATATCCGGAACCCAACAGATAATCATGACCATGGCATTTCGCTATCGAAATATGCGCCGGTCCCTGAGTGCCTGTTTCAATCGCATTTAAGAATCGGGGATCTTCTCCGTCGTTCAGACTGAAAGCAGCCACGGAGCCTGCTCCGTTCTGATACTCATTGGCCGAATACAGATATTTCGCATCGGAAGACAATGCAAAAAATGCGTTCTTTCCCGATGGATTATGGATGGAATGAAGATTTTCTTCCTCCAGTGTTTCCGGATCAAAGGCCATGGAAAAAAAACTATACGCAAACGTCCCTATCAAAATTGTTAATTTCCTGCCCATACACTACACCCTCCTGATTCATTATTCACTATCTAATAATCGGGAAATCATTTCCCCCGCATCTCCGTCTACGACAATACTCCTGTCCGCGATTTCCCCCGGTGCATACGCTTCGCCATAATTGATACAGGCATAAGTTGCAAGGGGATTCTCCGATGTCATTTTCTGGAAGGCAAATTTAATTATTCCCGGTGTATTATAACCTACACCCAACTCCAGAAAGAGCACCTTTCCTTTTCTTGTCCTCAAAAAATGATCATACCGTTCCGCCGCCTGATACCAGCTCTTAGTCTCCACAAATTTATCATCTGAACGCAGATTCATGGTAAGCGGTTTCCCGCAATGCGGACATAGAGGAATCAGATCTGACGGAATCCTCATATCGGATTGCTGTCCGACCATCTTTTTGACCATCTCCTCATTCTGAAAGGTCTCCTCACAGCATGGCTCACTGCACTGAAAAAGTCCGTAATCACCCTGGGTATAAAACAGACGCATTTGATCAAATCCGGCTTTCTGAAAACAATGATCCACATTTGTGGTTATGACAAAATAATCCTTTTCTCTCACCAATTTTAATAAATTCTCATAAACCGGTTTCGGAGCATCCATATACCGGTTGACGTAGATCATCTTTGACCAGAAAGCCCACATTTCCTCCGGCGTCTCATACGGATAGAATCCTCCGGAATACATATCATGAAAACCATACTTCTTCTCATATTCCGTAAAATATTTTCGAAAACGTTCTCCGCCATAAACAAAACCGGCTGACGTGGAAAGACCTGCACCGGCTCCGATCACCACAGCATCCGCATCCTGTATGGCCTTCTTCAGCTTTTCTATTTTATCCGAGTGACTCTCGGTAGATGTTGTATTCGATGTTCTTTCAAACATTGCTGCTCCTTTCCGGGATAATTTGATAGACCTTCCTTATTGCAAGAGCTTCTCATATATATCTAAATCAATATCTTTATACACATTAAAAATTATTTTCATATCACTTCCGGTTTCATCCATCCAGTTTTTAACCGTAGCCACAGCAATTTCCGCTGCTCTTTGATTCGGAAACATGAACACTCCGGTAGAAATGCAACAAAACGCAATACTTTTTACTCCATTCTCTTCGGCTATATTAAGACATGATCTATAGCATGATGTCAGGAGATCTTCACACTCTTCTGTCAAAGGCCCTTGTACGATAGGTCCTACTGTGTGAATAACGTATTTACACGGAAGATTATATGCAGGCGTAATCTTTGCCTGTCCGGTCGGTTCTTCATATCCCTGCTCATCCATAAGATTCTGGCAGTAATTTCGAAGTTGAATCCCTGCATAAGTATGTATACAATTATCGATACAGTTGTGGCATGGCTGATAGCATCCGGTCATCCCGCTGTTGGCAGCATTTACGATCGCATCAACCTGAAGCTTTGTGATATCTCCCTGCCAGAGATACATTCCATTTCCTTTTTTCTCCAATTCCGAGACAGAAATGATTCCTCTTTCGGCATTTACTTCCTGAAGATAAGTATCCTGCACCTTCTGAAACTCTTCCGTTATCGGAGCTGCCATGCGAATATTAAAGAGACTTCTAAGAAGTTTCCTTTGTTCCGTTTCATTCTGCGGTATCTCCACTTCTCTATATCTTGTATTCTCTTTTAGAAGTTCACGAATAAGATACCGTCTCATTTCCTTTTGTTCCATATAACCTCCCGTTTTCTAAATCTATCGTATGTAGTGCGTCCATGCTCTGTCTTCGCTCTCCGGAAGTCCGTATTTTTCTTTTGCCAGAGCAATACCCCGCATCAGGAATACCATGTTACGCGCAAGTACCCGCATCGTCTGCAGACCTTCCTCATCCTGTCCGGCCTCACCCTGCGTTCTTCCGTGCACACTGTTCCAATATTGACTTGGTGCCACGGGCATATTGCTGATGGTGAAATATTTGTTCAGTTCATCAAAGGTCGCAGAACAACCGCCTCTTCTGGCCACAACAACGCTCGCTCCCACCTTCATGGTCTTGTCAAAATG
>CAJOMI010000141.1 GCA_905235545.1 uncultured Lachnospiraceae bacterium
GACTGCGGTCATTCATGCGGTAGAGGAAGCCGGATATGGAGCTTCCCTTCAAAAAAGAGAATCATCCGGAATCGATATGGACTCCGAATACGAGGATGCGCTGAAGGATACGGAGACGCCGGTTTTGAAAAAAAGGTTATGGTGGTCGGTAGGATTTCTGGCTGTCCTCCTATATTTTTCAATGGGACATATGATGTGGGACTGGCCGCTTCCATCCTTTTATCATGATAATCATGTTGCCATGGGGCTGACACAGATGCTGCTTACGATCATTATCATGGTGATCAATCAGAAGTTTTTTGTCAGTGGCGTGAAGAGTTTGTGGCACAGGGCTCCGAATATGGATACGCTGGTGGCACTTGGCAGCGGGGCGGCCTTTCTTTACAGCACCTATGCCTTGTTTGCAATGACGGATGCGCAGGTGAAAGGTGATGCAGATGCGGTGATGGCATATATGCATGAATTTTATTTTGAATCGGCAGCAATGATCCTGACACTGATCACGGTCGGTAAGATGTTGGAGGCTAAGTCCAAGGGGAGAACGACCGATGCGCTAAAGAGCTTGATGAAGTTAGCACCTAAGACAGCCGTTTTGCTCAGAGATGGTGTGGAGACGGAAGTGAAGATCTCAGAGGTGCGGAAGGGAGATATTTTCGTCGTCCGTCCCGGTGAGAACATACCGGTGGATGGAGTTGTGTCAGAGGGGAGCAGTGCCGTTGATGAGGCGGCGCTTACCGGAGAGAGCATTCCGGTGGATAAGACAGTTGGGGATACGGTTTCAGCGGCGACGGTGAACAGGTCCGGATTTTTAAAATGTGAAGCAGTGCGGGTGGGAGAGGATACCACATTATCCCGGATCATTCAGATGGTGAGTGACGCCGCAGCGACGAAGGCTCCTATCGCAAAAGTGGCGGACCGGGTGTCGGGCGTTTTCGTGCCGGTTGTGATCGCAATCTCTGTGATCACCATACTGGTATGGCTGCTTACCGGAGAGAGCGTCGGATTTGCACTGGCCAGAGGAATCTCCGTTTTGGTCATCAGTTGTCCGTGTGCATTGGGTCTGGCAACCCCGGTGGCGATCATGGTGGGGAACGGAGTGGGCGCGAAGAATGGCATTCTCTTTAAGACGGCCGTTTCCCTGGAGGAAACAGGAAAGACGAAGATCGTGGCACTCGACAAGACCGGTACGATCACAAACGGAACGCCAAAGGTGACGGATGTATTGCCCAATGGAATACCGGAAAAAGAATTGCTTGCGATCGCTTATCATCTGGAGAAGCAAAGTGAGCATCCTCTGGCAAAAGCAGTCATGGAATATGTGAAAACAGAGCATTTGGAATCCGGAGAAGTGACGGATTTCACCGCTCTTCCGGGTAATGGTCTCTCGGCGACATGGCGTGGGGAGAAGATCGTAGGCGGCAGTTATGCATTTATCAGCACGCTGACAGACATCACGGAAACGATGCGGGAGACATCGGAACTTCTGGCCGAAGAGGGCAAGACACCGCTGTTCTTTTTAAGAGGAGATCATTTTGCCGGCATCATAGCGGTGGCAGATGTGATCAAGGAAGAGAGTCCGCAGGCGGTGGCAGAACTCAAAAATATAGGAATCCGTGTCGTTATGCTGACCGGCGATAACGAGCGCACCGCAAGGGCGATCGGCAGACAGGCGGGAGTGGACGAGGTGATTGCCGGAGTCCTGCCGGGTGGCAAGGAAAGGGTGATCCGTTCTCTCAAAGAAAAAGGAAAGGTTGTTATGGTCGGAGACGGGATCAATGACGCGCCGGCACTGACCGGGGCGGATGTCGGTATCGCCATCGGTGCGGGAACCGATATTGCGATCGATGCGGCAGACGTTGTCTTGATGAAGAGCCGATTAAGCGATGTTCCGGCTGCTATCCGGCTTAGCCGGGCAACATTAAAAAATATTCATGAGAATCTGTTCTGGGCATTTATTTATAACATAATCGGGATTCCGTTGGCAGCGGGAGTGTGGATTCCGTTATTTGGATGGAAACTGAATCCGATGTTCGGAGCGGCGGCGATGAGTCTCAGCAGCTTCTGTGTGGTGAGCAATGCGCTGCGGCTGAATCTTTTCAAACTCCATGATGCCGGAAAGGATAAAAGGGTGAAGCATTCTTTACAAGAGATCAACCGGTCAGAACCGGAACAGCCGGGTATGACGGATTCGCAGAACAGAGAAGACGGGAATTTGACAGCGAAAGCTGCAGATTATAAGAATAAAAAGAAAGATGAGGAAAAGAATATGAAGAAGACATTGAAGATTGAAGGAATGATGTGCGGACACTGTGAGGCAACGGTCAGGAAAGCGCTGGAGGCCGTGGAAGGAGTGGCGGAAGCGGCAGTCAGTCATGAGACGGGAACTGCTGTGGTTACACTTAAGGAAGAAGTGCCGGATGATGTGCTGAAACAAGCAGTGGAAGATAAAGATTATACCGTTGTTGCGGTGGAGGGATAAGGAAAATGATGAAGAAGTGGTTATTACCGGTGGTGGCTGTTGCCCTGATAGTGTGCGCGTTCATTGTAATTGCGGTTGTTCCGGGTGAGCGTTCGAAAGAAAGACAGGATAATCTTCAGAATGAGACAACAGAGCAGAGGATTGCGGAGAATACGGAAGAAAAGATCACGGAAGCGGGTAACACCGGTCGCACAGAAGAAGGAACGGATGCTGCGGTTTATTCCGAAGGAACAGGGACGAAAGAAGCCGGCATGGAGGATACAGTTTATGCCGATGAACTTAGCCCGGAAAAGACCGGCACAGAGGAGGAAAAGACGTCCACGACAGATGGATATGCGAGGTTAAATGAAAACGGGGATGTGATCATCTATGCAGATGATCTGTCATCGGATAAAGTGTCATATCTCCGATATTCCGAAGATAGCAGGATAGAACTGCTCGCAATCAAGGGAGAAGACGGCAGGCCGAAAGTAGCGCTCGGAACCTGCCAATCCTGCAATGGCTCACCTTATGCCTACTACGTTCAAAGCGGAAATGAATTTTAAAAGGACTCATGGCGATTTTATCCGGAACGGTAATGGTGATCATGGCACTCAATATGCTTGGAATCTTCAAAGCACTGCGAAGGCTACATATTCAGCTGCCGGGCGGAATCTATCGGGCAGGGGCAAGATTAGTGAAGGGTAAGTCGTCCTTTTATATCGGGCTGTTAAATGGTCTGATGCCCTGTGGACCGCTGCAGACAATGCAGCTTTATGCGCTTTCCACAGGGAGTGTAATAAAAGGAGTACTATCCATGTTTTTGTTTAGCCTGGGAACAACGCCACTCATGTTTGGGTTTGGCACAATGTCCGGAAAGTTAAATAAAAAATATGCGAAGAATCTGCTTACAATATCGGCGTGCATTATTTTCGCCTTGGGAATTGGGATGGTCGGCAACGGATTTTCCCTGTCCGGAATCGCTACACCTGAAAGAAGTGCCGACAACCGGAATGTTGCGGTGGTGGAGGATGGAAAACAGAGCGTGACAACAGAAATTGACTATGGAAGTTATGAGCCGATTACAGTAAAGAGCGGAATTCCGGTCGTCTGGACGATTCATGTTCCGAAAGGTAAACTGACAGGATGTAACCGTGAAATCCGGATTCCGGCTTATGACGTGGATGTGAAACTGTCGGAAGGAGATAATATCGTAGAATTTACCCCGAAGGAACCGGGGAAAATATCGTATAGTTGTTGGATGGGAATGATAAAAAGCCGTATATATGTCACGGATGGTACAGTAGAGTGACGAAGAAAAGACTACCTGCAGGAAATAGGAAAAACCTATAGGTGGTCTTTTGTTTTATGTATTTCACAGCAATTTGAGGAGTGTGTATAATATACACGTGATTCAGAAAATATGAAAGGGGTTGGATGAACAGGATGGAATTTTATGTAAAACAGGACGTATTGGATGTCGGAGTAAAGATTCTGTTTGCGGTTGTGGAAGGCGTAGACAATCATAAAAACAGCGAGGAATGGAAAATGTTCAGGCAGGAAAAGATCGCGGAACTGTATGAACGGTATCAGGGAATCGATGTGCATGCAGACCCGATTCTGGAGGGCTTTCATATTTTACACGACAACAGTGGCGTAAAGCGAAGAAAGAACATACCGGCCAGCGAGAATCTGATCAAATTGCTCCTGAAGAATCAGGGAATGTTTTATATCAATCAGGCGGTGGATATCTACAACCTGATCTCATTGGAAAGTAAGCTG
>CAJOMI010000142.1 GCA_905235545.1 uncultured Lachnospiraceae bacterium
AAGCATATTTTAACAAAGGGAAATGCGCATCCAGCATCGCCGGAATCAACAATATATATTTTTCATTATCCTGTTCCTCATCGATTTGGTACACGCCTTAACACTCCTTCCTGTCTACCATGAAAGTCTAAGATGCCTGAGACCTTAGCGAACAGCGTGAGCTTAGTTCGAAGGTATGCAGAGCTAGTCGATCCAACCGGGCGAATACTGATCGGGTCACTTTCCGTATGCAGCGGCGCTTAGTGAAACCAAGGCAACGCCGCAGGTTGAACTTAGCATAGTCATCTATAGGGTTACCGTCTTTCCTTCATAATAAACAATCCTTCCTGTTTCGTCAATTGTAAAGCTCCTCATAATATATCCGGCAACGTCCGGCTTAATTTAATGGCATTGACCAATACACAGGTTTCACGGTTTGTGTATAATTTCCAAATTTACGTCCATACTATAACCGTAGTCAAATCCAAAAAGGAAATCCAGCGGATTTGCCCCGCAGGGAACCCCGGAACGGCAAACCGGTTTGTCAGGACGGAAATCCTTCGTGGAGAACAAAGAAAAGGAGAACGAGAATGAGTCAGTTATCAGAAAAAGAATTATCATCACTGAACGAATTGCTATCCGAAGAAGAACTTCTGGTAAAGAAATTCCAGATGTTAGCAGATCACGCAACCGATTCTTCCGTAAAAAGCGAAATGGAAGAAATCTCCAAAAGACACCAGTCACATTTTAACCAGTTGTATGAGCATTTAAGTTAAGGAGAATTATCATGGAACAATATCAGGAAAAAGAAATCTTAGGCGATGCTTTGGCCACACAGAAAAATGCAACGAATCTGTTCAACACCTGTTCAAATGAATGTGTACACGAGGGACTTCGTTCGACCATGTTGGACATTCTTGCCGATGAACACGCAATGCAGCAGGACGTATTCTGTTCAATGCACGAGAGAGGTTACTATCCGACACCGGATGCAGATCAGAATAAGATTGACGAGGCAAAACAGAAATTCTCCTGTGCATTTAAAACGGTATAAGGAAGCAAAGATTGTACCTGCAACAATTTCGATCGGATGATACAGAAAATGCCTGCCCCATGAAACGGTACGACAACCTTTGGCAAGGTGCCGAATTCGTTTCAACGGGCAGGCATTTTTTACCTGTGCGGTTGCCTTTTCTCCGGAAGCTGCAAGCTATGGTTTGCTGTTTCCCAGCCCGGCATGCTTACACTTAATTGGAGAAGTTTAAGCACATTCCGCAGCAAGAACACCGGGAGCGTTCTTGTTTTATCATTCATCTATGTTTCATCACTCATCAATATTTGGAGCAACGGAACTGAAGTTCCTCCCAACGTCTGTCCACTTCCTCCTGGAACTGAACGATCAGGTCCTCATTTCCCTTCTTGAACAAATGCTTGAATCTGCCCTGTGGACGAAGGAAATCTTCAATCGGAAGTTTCTTCTTCGGCTCATAGTTGAGAATCCACTTCCCGTGATCCACCTCAAACAACGGCCAGTAACAGGTCTCCACACCCAAACGGCAGATCTCCATGATATCTTCCGTCGGATATCTCCATCCTCTCGGACATGGTGCCATGACATTTAAAAAGCAGGCTCCCTCCGTGTAAATCGCCTTTTCTGCCTTTGTGTGCAGATCCTTGAAGTTGCCAAGAAGTGTGGACTGTCCTACATAAGGTACATCATGCGCTGCAATGATGGATGCGAGATCCTTGCGGTTTTGCATCTTACCGTTGGACTGGCTGCCCACCGGAGTTGTAGTAGTGTCCGCATACATCGGAGTAGCGGAGGAACGCTGAATACCGGTATTCATATAGGCACCGTTATCATAGCAGACATACACAAAATCATGATTCCGCTCCATGGCACCGGAAAGTGACTGTAGTCCGATATCGTAGGTACCACCGTCACCGCCGAAGGTAATGAACTTGTAATCATCCTTGATCTTGCCCTTTTTCTTCAATACATGGTATGCCGTCTCCACACCACTCATGGTTGCTCCCGCATTTTCAAAAGCATTGTGGATATAACTGTCCTCGTAAGCGGTATACGGATACATAAAGGTCGAAACCTCCAGACATCCTGTCGCATTACCGATCACCGCCTTGTCACCCTCATGCAGAGCGCGAAGAACCGCACGAACAGCAATGGTACCGCCACAGCCGGCACACATTCTATGTCCAGGAGCCAAACGTTCCGGTTTGTTCATTTCTTGTTTAAAATTGTAACTCATCTCTCATTTGCTCCTTTCCTAACCTCTGAGTCCCACATAACGGTATTCCTCAAATGCCTTACCGTCCTTGTCATACGCTTCCAGATCCTTATAGATCTGCTTTGCCTCTTCCACCGTGAAATCACGTCCACCGAGACCGTAGATCAAGTTAAACGCCTTTACATCTTTTGCGTGATCGTATAATGCCGCCTTTACCTCGGCTCCCAACGGGCCACCCTTGCCGCGGAAGCTCTCGCTCCGGTCCATAATAGCTACTGTCTTGCAGCCGGAAAGTGCCTTTGCGATCTCCTCATCCGGGAACGGACGGAATACACGAAGCTTCAAAAGTCCCACTTTCATTCCCTGCTCGCGAAGGGCATCCACCGCATCCTTTGTGGTTCCCGCTGCCGATCCGATGATCACAAATGCGTAATCTGCATCCTCTAAGCGGTACTCCTCAAAGAAACCATAACTTCTTCCGGACACCTCACCAAACTCCCTGCCGACATCCAGGATAACCTGCTTGGCATTGTTCATGGCAGTATTCTGTGCCATCTTCGTCTCCATATAATAATTGGATACCGCATAAGGTCCGACTGCCATCGGCTGCTCCGCATTTAAAAGATAATTCTCCGGCTCATATTCGCCGACAAAATTCTTTACCTTATCATCCTCTAACAATTCAATATTCTCCACCGCATGGCTGGTGATAAAACCGTCCTGGCAGATCATGATCGGAAGACGCACATCCTTGTGCTCGGAAATGCGATAAGCCTGAATGAAATTATCATACACTTCCTGATTGTTCTCCGCATAGATCTGAATGAATCCGGTGTCCCTTGCGCCCATGGAATCGGAATGATCACAGTTGATGTTGATCGGTCCGGAAAGGGCACGGTTGACCAGGCAAAGGGCAAGCGGCAGTCTGTTGGACGCTGCCACATAGAGTTCCTCCCACATCAGGGCAAGTCCACAGGAAGAAGTTGCCGTAAGGGCTCTTGCTCCCGCTGCGGATGCACCGATCGTCGCACTCATGGAACTGTGCTCACTCTCCACCGGAATGAAATCCGTATCCATCTCACCGTTTGCGATATAGTTCGCCACATACTGTGGAATCTCCGTAGAAGGAGTGATTGGGAATGCCGGCATAACATCCGGATTCACCTGCTTGATTGCATAGGAAATGGCTTCATTTCCCGATAAACGCTCTCTGATTGCCATCTTACTGTCCCTCCTTCATTGAAATTGCGTCAAAAGGACAGACCTTTGCGCAAATTCCACAGCCTTTGCAGTGGTCGTAGTCAAAATCTTCTCTCTTACAGTCAACGACCGGAATCGAACTGTCCGGACACACCGGCACGCACAAAAGACATTGTTTGCATTTTTCACTGTTAAAAACCGGTGTCTGCGTTCTCCACTCTCCGGTCTTGAACAACTTGGAAGTACCGGCACCATAGATCTGATTTCCTTCTGTAAGATCCTGCCAATTGCTCTTTTCCGTGATCTTTGTGATATCTGTTGCTGCCATCTACTTCACCTCCCCATTCTCAGCCTCTTTCGAAGCGACTGCATCATAAGCCATATGTAATGCCTTCAGGTTTCCTTCGATCACTTCCGGCTTCTTTGCAAATTTGTGTTTGTAGGAATTCTCCATCTCCCGGAAGAAATCCTCCCGGCTCATAACATTACTGATCGCCACGATTGCCGCCAACATCGGAGAATTCGGGAAATATCTTCCCAGACACTGTTCCGAGATCTCTCTGGCATCGATCGTATGGATTCCACCGGTATATCCCTTCAAGTAAGGGGTTACCTCTTCTACGCTCTTCGTCGTGTTGATCACGATGGCACCCTCCGGGTTCAATCCCGCCGTCACATCGACGCTCTCCAATAAGGTCTCATCCACAACCACGACATAATCCGGATCGTAGATATTGGAATGCACCCGGATCACATCCTCGCTGATGCGGTTATACGCTGT
>CAJOMI010000143.1 GCA_905235545.1 uncultured Lachnospiraceae bacterium
CATTTTTTCTTCCTCCATTTAAATTTGGGTAACTATATTTTAATAATTCATTTTCTTGTACCTTTTTGTTCGTAAAACGATACCATGATGAATCAACTAAACACATTCTAGCAAATGTAAGTGACAGTACCGTGACAAACTGTCTTACGATCCTGTAAGATTCAATGCCATATTACATTTCCTACTCCTCCGCCGTTGCCAGATCGGCCGCCATATTGATCTTCATATTCCGAAGCGGGAAATAAACGCTTCCGCACAGAATGAATACCGAGGCTATAAAAGCAAGCAGCGCACCCAGATACGGAAAATGGAACCGGATGCCCAGAATGTCTTTGTAAAACCGGTTCAGGGCGCCGTAATGAATTCCGACACCGATTGCAATACCGATCACATTGGATGCGATTGTTGAGATCACACCCTCCAGCATGATCATGCGGAATAACTGTTTCTTGGAAACTCCAATCACCCGAAGCTGGGCAAATTCTTTGCGCCTCATGTGAAGATTACCTGCCGTTGTGTTGATGGAATTAAAGATCGTCATGGATACGATAAACAAGACCACCAGCATGACGCCCAGAACAATTCCGATCATATCTTCTTCCGTTTCCTTATAAAACATATATTCTGAAAAGATATAGTTTCTGAATTCATAATCATTTTCTTCAATAGGCACACTACCCAGTTCATTAAAATATGTCTTTGCGTTACTATGTTTGAAGTGATATCCCATTCCCATCATATCTTCTTCTCCCATACCGGTCTCTTCAAAAAAACGATCCAGCGGAAGCACAAACATCGGCTGTCCATAGTAATCTCCCGTAATTCCGGAATTATAATTCACATCATGGTCAATGATTCCCTCAATTGTATAAGTTTTAACCGCTCCATCCCTTAGCATATCATTTCGGATGCGATTCGCAGTCTCTTCTATCTCACAACTGTTTGAAAAGTCCCATTCTTCCTGTCTTGTTTTTTCCTCTTCGCTCACCTCATCATAATCCAATTTCGATTCTTCCAACTCTTTCAAATAGGTTTCATGATATTGTTTCCTCAATGCAGGTACTTCTTTTTCCAGCCGTCTGTGATATTCTGCCATATCCAGAAACGTAACCGTATCCCCAACCTTGTAATCGGTATAGGTCATATGTTTCGTGTGCATATTGATTAACATATTTTCGTCGAGATCATCTACGAGATCTATTCCTTCGGCATATTCGTTTTCGTACCAAGCTTCATCTACTTCAGTGTCTCCTCCGTTGATCAGCAAAATACCGTGGTCACTCAGATCCATCGTTCCATCCACCAGTGCATCAGCATACCGGTTGTAATCTTCCTCATCATATCCCCAGAAGAGAATTTCACTTTCATATCGCTCTGTCTTCTGATGATATCTTTTCATATCCTCATCAATAGGATCATCTGTTTTACGGCTCGCTATCAACTCTTCATACCTTTTGATACCCAATTCCGTCCACTCCAGATGTGAAAGATATATCGGCTTATCCTGCGTTTCCGAATAATCTGACCCAGAATCATAATCAAAAACATAGGAACCGTCTTCCTCTTTAACCCCATAAACCGGATATTGATTGATATCATGTTTCCAGAAATCACGCCAGTCCACAGTCAGGGCCGTATCGCAATAGATTCGTTTTGCGCTCTCTACCTGCTTCATATTCGATACCGTCTCCAGATATTTTTTATTCGGAAGATCCGCCTGTCTCATATCTATCGTGCTGCAACTGTCTAACCTGCCGGTTATATAATAATCCTGAAAATACTGATATATTTCATCCAGATTGGCAAAACTGCCCCGTATCGTGCTGACAACTCCAAAGCATGTGATGGTAGCACCGATTCCGATTCCCATAGCCCATATTGTCTTCCGGAATCTACCCGGATTACGCATTATATTTTTATATGCGTAATCCGCCTCCAGTCCGAATACCCTTCCATACAGACTCTTTCTTCGAACTTTGAACTTCTCCTTCCTGATCCGGTACTCTCCCCGGATTGCGCTGACCGGAGAAAGATTGACGATCACCTTGCAGTTATCCTGCATGACTAAATAAAGATCCAGGAAAAATGCGGCAAACACCGGTATCATCGGAATCGCATGGAACGAAACGTCTACCCCCAAAAAATAACCCGCCACTTTGCATATCAGCAGTCCAAACGGAATTGCCAGTATGTTACCGGTGATCTCCAACAAAAAACCTTCTAAGTATACAATGGATTTCAACTGTTTTTTGGAAGCACCGATGCACCTTAAATTCCCATAATCCTTAATCTGCTCCAGCGTAAAGAGCTGTATCGAATTGCGTACAATCCCGATTCCGAATATGGCAAATAAATATGCTACAAGCAGGCTTCCGACCAGAGAAACATAGATCAGATTCCCGCTGTCTCCCTGAAAATATGCCTCCTGCAATCTTCGATTGATTGTTCCCTGCACTCCGTATCGATCCACAAGATAACGGAAGATGGAATCCATCCGATACGGCTGAATCGTATTGATATAAAGCGCTTTTTCATATTGTTCTTCCTCGCTTACATAATACTGCCCTACATAAGCACTTTTTACTTTTTCATCGGACAGGATCTGATCAATCTGTTCCTCTGTCTCCGTGTATAATATGATTTCATAATCCCCATCTTTCCGCTCATCTTCCCGCAATTCCAGAATGTAGCACCATCCAAAATTGAGCAAAGCATAGAGCACCATGGCGGCAACCGCAACCCCCGTGACCGTTACCATACATCTGCGCTTGTTCTGTTTTAAATATTTAAATGCCAGACTTTTAAAGTTTTTCATGATATCCTCCATTTTCAGTGTACAACTCTACTATAAGCATTATATTTGAGGGAAGTGACAGTACCGTGACAATCTGTCTTACGATTTCGTAAGATTAAGTTCGTACCTGTCAGGACTTGCTGCCGAAATCTATGAATCATTTGCCGGATAGATAACTGGGGGATTTTGTAGAAAACAGTATTATACGGAAAGTGACCCAATCAGTCTTCGCCTGTTCGGCTCGACTTCTTGGACTTTCATGGTAAACGAAATGCACCGGTAAAACACCGGTGCATTTCTGAATGATGCGAGAACACTGTCAAATTTCAGTTGATGGGACAAATAATAATATTCGTTCTGCTTTCTGTGAACTATCTGCCTTCATAATATTTGAGCCATGTCATAACAAACCATGTATACTTTCCTTCCTCGCTTTTCACATGAATCGTTCCGCCCATTCCCTCCACAATGGACTTTGTGAGAGCCAGACCGATTCCAACACTGTTGGGATTTACCTCCTGATTGACACGATAAAAGCGTTTAAAAATATTTGGCAATTCCTCTTCCGGAATACCGACGCCTTCGTCCTTTACATAGATTCTGGTGAACACATTCGTCTGTTCCACCTCAATCCATATATTCTTCCCTTCCTGTGAATAATCCGACGCGTTTTTTAACAGATTGATCAATGCCTCTGTCAACCACTCCCCATCACAAAGCATACGAATATCTTCGTCACAATCAATATGCAGTTTCTGATCTCGTTCCTCTAACAGGAATTGCACCCCTTCCGACGCCTGCAGGATCACCTGTTCCAAATACGTGTCCTGTTTATCAAACTTGCCAGTTTCAGCATGGATAACACCATCCACTCCATACGGTTAAGCTGATTACCCGCTTCCGTCAGAATCTGCTTCTGCTTCGCCTTGTCTTCAATTTTCCCTTCTGACAAAAGATCAACAAAGACTGTTAATGATGCCAGGGGCGTTTTTAGCTGATGAGAAATATCGGAAATGATATCTCGCAGAAAAATTTTTTCTTTTAATTCCTGATTTTTACTTTCCTTCAACATGCCAACCATCTTGTAAAAATTAGAATATAAAATACCTATGGTTCCCTCTTTATAATCTTCGATTGGAGCATCCTCTCCGGAATCCATGATTTCCGTCATGATGTCGGAAATATTCTCCATCTCTTTGTATGCTGCATTCAATTCCCGATAGGAAAATATATACACGCATAATCCAAGCACAGTAAACAGAACAATTCCGCCTATCGTTTGCCGCGTAAAACCGCCGTACATCTTGCACCATAATATATATATTGCCAGCAAAAAAAGAAAAAGCATGATATATTTTTTGCGGAACCTTGTCCTTTCATAATTGCTCTGCATTCTTCTATCCCCTCTTTTTTAACCGGTAACCGACTCCTCTTACCGTCTCAATCCACTCTGCATCTTCCCCCAACTTATCCCTAAGTCGTTTCATATAAACAGACAGCGTATTATCATCTATATAATTTTCTTCCGCATCATATAATCGCTCCAACAACTGATTTCTGGTAAGAACCTGTCCTTCGTTCTGCACCAGTTCCTTCAATAATCTCAATTCCGACGGGGTACATTCCACATTCTGATCTCCTTGTGTGAGACGGAATTCATTGATATAAAAAATATGCTTACCAAAACTGTACTGTGTTTCATCTTTTTGTCCAATCTTCGACCTGCGAATATTCGCCGCAATTCTGGAAAGCAGTTCTTTTACCCGATACGGCTTGGTGACATAGTCATCTGCTCCAAGTTCCAATCCCTGCACGATATTGATTTCATCCTCAACAGCCGTCAGAAAAATGATTGGAACCTGTCTGTTGTTTTCTCTCACTTCCTTACAAAAATCAAATCCATTCCCATCCGGAAGCATCACATCCAGCAAAATAAGATCCGGATTACGTTCTAATTCTTTTCTCGCCTGCATCAGATTACCGGCATGTATTACTTCATACCCTTCTGCCTGCAGAGCATATTCGGTCCCCATTGCAAGGGCAAAGTCATCTTCCACCAATAAAATAGATGTCATTTCATCCTCCATTTACAAATCTAATGATATTCTTTGTTGTAATAATATCACAACGACATTTAACAGAATAAAAAATTCCAGCTTTTACATTTATCAGAATTGTACTATATTTTATAAAGAAATGCAAAAAAAGGCAATAAAAAAGAATCCTACATTCATGATTCTGTAGGATTCTTCTTTCTAATATCTGTATACTTTGACGCTTCTTCTTCCGTATGCCAATGCTCTCTCATGCGTTGCAAAGAAGATATCGATATGATTACCATTGACGCCACTTCCACAATCCTCTACCGTGTATACGACTCCGTCAATCACGACCTTTGTACCAAATGGAAGAATGCTTGTATCTGCAGCAATGGTTCTTCCCTCTGTAGGGGTTGTTCCGCTGGCTGTTTTATTATGACCGCCACTGCATTTGGAACATCCGCAATATGCAGTAATCGTAAAGGTGCCAAGACAATCACCGGATGCATCTGCTGTTACCGGAGTTGTCTTTGCTCCATTATATGACCCATCATTTCCGGAATTATCACCGGAACTTGTTTGATTCGCCGCACCGTTATTGGAATTACTACTGTTGGCCGCTGCCGCTGCCTGTCTTGCGGCCTCTTCTTCTGCCGCACGTCTGGCCGCCTCTGCCTCAGCTTCTCTTCTTTCCAGCTCTTCTGCAGAAACAGCAATTTCATATAACTTATCAATTTCCACTAAATCAGCAGAAACATATCCGGTCTGTCCATCCTCTAACATAACCGAAACCCATGTTATATCATCCTTTACTGTATTCTCTGAAAGAACAGTATCCGAATCATTCTCTGTCGTCTGCTCTTCTTTATCCGAACCCGTCACATTGGACACATCCGTGTTTTCAACTTCTTCTGTATTCTGAACTATTTCCGGTTCCTCTGCAACTTCTTCAACATCTGCAACTTCTTCAACATCTGTAATCTCTTCGGATTCCTCTAAAACGCCATCTTCTGTAGGGAAATCCAACACTGAAATCGTATCATCTTTATTCAACACAGTCAGAATATCTGCATTTGTAGACTGTTCCGTACGAACATTGACGCCATCTTCCATAACTGTTCCGACCAATGTTACATAATCCTTTGCATATTCCTCTGCACTCTTACCGGTTAATATATAGTCCGTTAATACATAACCTTCTACATCACCGGATTTTATTTTCGTCCAATCTCCCTCTGTTCCTCTCACCAGAGCAATCGCGCCGGAATTCAACAAACCGACAAATTCAGAATCTGTACTTGGTTCCTGGCGAATATTCAATGATTCCTCAACATTGGCAATACATTTGCCATCAAATTCACTCTCGGCTTCTGCTTCAATGGCTGTTTCTGTACTTGCATTCTCAACATCTGCTATAGATCTGTCAGTCATTTCTTCCGAAGCGACTTCTTCCACTTCAACGCTCTCCGTGTCATTCGTTTCGCTTGTTGAAGTCTGAACAGGAATATCCTCCGCAAGTTCGGTTTGTTCATCGTTGATCTGTTCTTCCAGATTTGATTCACGCGTAACCGAATTGACTTCTTCCCCGTTGCCAAAAAGTGCTTCCTTCACACTCTCTTTCATCCCGGTCACATCTGCTTCACTCTCTGTATCAGAACCTGTAACAGCTAATACAACTCCACCAATCAATAACGCTACCAATGTAAGCAGACATAATCCTATCTCTATATTTCTGATCCGATATCTGCTGTTGAATACATTTTTTTTCATATAAAGCTTATGGCGTTCTGCCATGACCGCTCTTCTGCTATGTCGCATATGTTATTTCCTCCATGTATCTGTCAATTTGATTGTCATTCTGACTGACCCATGTAATTCTTTGCATCGCATCTGTATTCTGTAATACATGATATGTCAATTGTTACAAACTTGTTACAAAATGTAATATACCACTTAACAAATCAAATGTCAAGTATTGACAATCTGTTGGCAGTATACTGTTGGAAGTATACCGGATTATACGGTTACCGTTCACTCGTTAGCCAGTAAACAGTTTCCGGACATGATATATGTTTTACCATGTAGGGCTATCTGCGAACGCCGGCACTTAACGAACACAGGAGTTATGAGTTTAGTACCGTTGCGTTCAAAGTTAAGCGAAAGCGTGCCCGAAACGGAAAACATATATCATGTCCGGAAACGTCCGGCTTAACTTAATGACATTGATTCAGCCATTGACCAATAAACAGTTTTTGGACATAAGATATGTTTTGTATTTCCTTTTCGAAATATTTTCCGGATTTCATATTCATTTCTTACCAAATATGGTAAGATTAAATTACCCAAAAGGAGGTTTCATCATGTCACTTACACGATTAGACAAATATCTGGCCGATGCCGGACTCGGCACCCGGTCAGAAGTAAAAAAATACATAAAAAAAGGACAGGTCTATGTAAATCAAATCCCTGTCACTGCACCGGAGAAAAAGATTGATACAGATTCGGACGAAATCATCTATCAGGATCAAATCATCCGGATTTCTGCCTACGATTACTTTCTTCTCAACAAACCTGCCGGTTATGTCAGTGCGACAAAAGATAATACGGCACCTACTGTTCTGTCTCTCATTCCAAATGGCAGAAAAGACCTCTTTCCGGTCGGCAGGCTGGATAAAGACACGGAGGGTCTTCTCCTTATTACAAATGACGGCGCTCTTGCCCACCGTCTCTTATCACCAAAACGTCACGTGAATAAAACATATTATGCAACCATAGAAGGCATAGTGACCACAGAAGATGTAAAATCCTTTGAACGGGGACTTTTCATCGGCGATGAAGATCTGGGTGAAGCTCTCCCTGCCCAACTTTCGATATTGGAGACCGAGCCTTTCAAAAATCGTTCCACGATTACGGTGACCATTCAGGAGGGCAAATTTCATCAGGTGAAACGAATGTTTCAGGCAGTCGGCAAAAAAGTGCTTACCCTGAAGCGGATCGGATTCGGTCCTCTTACCCTGCCGGAAGATCTTCCATGCGGAGCATACCGTCAGCTGACACCGGAAGAACTGGATCTTCTTAAGAGCTGCTGTTGACACATTTTTGATCTCATACTAAAATGAAATATGTTAAAAGATTGGAGTGATATTATGAATAAGAATACATTCAGCATCGGATTTGTCGGACTTGGTCTCATTGGTGGCTCCATTGCAAAATCAATTCGACGGATTTTTCCGGATACAGAGATTATTGGCTTTGACGTGGATCAAAATGCTCTTTCTCTCGCATTAGAGGATCATACCTTAACAAGAACCGTGTCATCCATTGAAGATATGTGCGATTGCGATTATATTTTTCTTTGTGCCCCTGTTCATTATAATATTGAATACCTTCCTGTATTGAAGCAGGTGATCAAATCTTCCTGTATTCTGACCGATGTGGGAAGTGTAAAAAGTGATATTTTTCAGGCTATTCATGATTGCCGGCTTGACTCTGTATTCATCGGAGGACATCCTATGGTCGGATCCGAGCGAAGCGGATACGACGCAGCCAATGACCGTCTGATTGAAAATGCATATTATTTCATAACACCGTCTGAAGCGGTCGCTTCCGATAAAATAGAAGAATTCCGGACCTTTATTGAGGATCTCGGTGCGATTCCTCTGATCTACACCCCGGATCGACATGATGAGATAACCGCTTATATCAGCCACATTCCGCATGTGATTGCCTCTTCCCTGGTCAATCTGGTCGCTTCCAAAGAAGACGAGAAGCATATGTTAAAACAATTAGCCGCCGGCGGATTTAAAGACATCACACGAATTGCTTCCTCGAATCCGGTAGTTTGGCAACATATTCTGTTAAGCAACCCAACCCATATTGTCGAGGGACTTCGCACCTATATCACCGATTTAGAGGATCTGATTGCGGCACTGCAAACAGGAGATGAGCAAAAGATCTATACATTTTTTGAAAGTGCAAAGAATTACCGGAATTCCGTTCCGGAACATGCCACAGGTGTGATCCGGATGAATCATGAAGTCTATGTGGATATTCCGGATGAGCCAAATGCCCTGGCAAAAACAGTTTCCTTCATCGGAAATGCCGGAATCAATCTGAAAAATGTCGGTATTACCCATAACAGAGAGGACAACGAAGGCGTGCTCCGTCTTTCCTTTTACGATGGAGAAAGTGCATGCCAAGCTGCAACTTTGTTAAAAGAACATCATTATACCGTATATGAAAGATGATCCTTACAGATTGTCAAATTCGAGCGACATGTCAAACTTGCCTGCTATAAATCCCACCTACGCTTCGCTTAGAAGACTAAGATTTCTACAACTGCATTATATTGTGTTGCCTGCGCGTACAACCATGACAACTGCATCTTGAAAAAAAGAACAGTCCTTATCAAAAGACTGTTCTTTTTTATTTCTTTTTACGATTCTTTCCGGATGAACATCGCATCTCCGAATGAGAAGAATCGATATCTCTCTTCTACCGCCACCTCATAAGCGTGTAACATCTTCTCTCTGGATGAAAATGCTGATACCAGCATGAGCAATGTGGACTCCGGCAGATGAAAGTTTGTGATCAGGGAATCGACTACTTTAAATGTATATCCCGGATAGATAAAGATATCTGTCCATCCGCTTCCCGCTCTCACAATTCCGTTTTCGTCTGCCACGGATTCCAGTGTTCTGGTACTCGTTGTACCCACAGAGATAATCTGGTTTCCTCTTGCCTTTGCCGCATTGATCTTTGCAGCTTCTTCTTCCTCCACCACATAGAATTCCGAATGCATATGATGATCCAATATATTGTCTACTTTGACCGGACGGAAGGTCCCCAATCCAACATGTAATGTCACATGCGCTATCTCTACACCTTTCTCCTCTAACTGCTGCAATAACTCATTTGTAAAATGAAGTCCCGCTGTCGGCGCCGCTGCAGAACCGTCATGTTTGGCATATACGGTCTGATATCGGTTCCGATCTTTTAACTGATGGGTGATATAAGGCGGTAACGGCATCTGTCCGAGCTGATCTAAAAGTTCTTCCCAGATTCCTTCATACTCAAACCGGATCAGACGATTACCTTCCTCAACAATATCAATTACTTCTCCCACAAGAAGTCCGTCTCCAAAAGATATTTTAGCTCCGACTCTCGCCTTTTTGCCCGGTTTTACCAAGGTTTCCCAGACCTTCTCCTCTCTGCGTTTCAAGAGAAGAACTTCAATGGATGCTCCTGTCTCTTCCTTTACTCCCATTAGTCTGGCCGGAATGACCTTTGTGTCATTGATCACAAGACAATCTCCGGGATTGATGTAATCTACAATATCGTAAAAATGCTGATGTTGAATGGTTCCGCTCTCTCTTCCGATCACCATAAGTCTGGAGTCGCTTCGTTTTTCCAATGGATCCTGCGCAATCAATTCCTGTGGTAAATCGTAATAAAAGTCTGTTAATTTCATATTTTTCCCTCGGTAACTATGAATTTACTAATTGACTACAACCTGCTGTTTCCTTCCAATATCCGGTATCGTATTTTATGATCTCAATTCCACTCCGAGTTTCTTTAATTCGTCCAATACTTTCTCTACTGCCTTGTCGACCTCGGAAGATTCCAGATTTCTGTCTTTTGCCCGGAAACTCAAAGAGAATGCAACGGACTTCTTCCCTTCTCCGACCTGTTCCCCTTCGTAAACATCAAACAGCTCACAACTCTCCAGATTCTTACCGGCATTTTTCTTTATGACACGTTCTATATCACCCACAAAAATACTCTGATCCATCACCATGGACAGGTCTCTGGTACTTGCCGGGAACTTCGCTATTCCCTCATATTTGCGATCAAAACCTGCAAGCATGGTAAGGACATCCATATTGAGAACTGCCACATATGCCTCGGTCTTCAGATTGTAATTATCACCCACCTCCGGATGAACCTGACCGAGAATACCAAGTTCCAGTTTGCCCTTGACAAGTCTTGCCTGACGACCCGGATGCAGATACGGAATCTCGCTTGTCGGTTTACACTCTGTTCCTTTGATACCAAGTTTTTCAAGCAGTTCCTCTACCACACCTTTCATTTCGAAGAAATCACCCTCACCGTACATTCCCAGTGTCAGGCGCATCTTCTCCTCCGGAAGTTCGGTAAGCGGAAGCGCCTTTGGAAGGTAGATATTTCCAAGTTCATATAATCTGGCAACTTTATTTCTTCTGTTATAATTCGTTGCCAATGATGTCAGAATGCCATTTAAGGATACGGCCTAACGGATTGGCGATCACAATTGCCTGACGCTCCTTTGCATCCTCTGCAAGTAATAATTTATCAAATACTTTCGGGCTCTCGAAAGAGTAACTCATACCACCCGAGAAACCGTTGCGTTCACAAATCTCACGTGCCACATCATCAACTCTCTGATTAAACGGTTTCTTACCTACGGTTGCCTCTCCCTTTGGCAGGGAAACCGGAATATTGTCATATCCATAGAATCTTGCAACCTCTTCCGCCAGATCTGCCATACAACCGAGATCCTGACGGAAAGTCGGTATCGTGACGGTACGATCTGCCTCATTATAAACCAAATCCAGTTTCTTGAAGTAGGAAAGCATCTCTTCTTCGGAAATATCCGTGCCGAGTAATGCATTGTAGCGCTTCGGCTCAAACGGAAGTACCTTCGGCTCTACCGGGTTCGGATATACATCCACAACTCCGCCTACCACGTCACCGCAGCCCATCTCCTCGACCAGCTGACAGGCTCTGTTGATCGCTTCGATTGCTGTATTCGGGTCTAATCCCTTGGTAAATTTGAAGGAAGCATCGGTCTGTAATCCGATTCTTCTGGAAGACAGACGGATATTGGTACCGTCAAAGCAGGCTGCCTCAAATAATACCGTCTTTACATCCTCCGTGATCATGGAATTCTCACCACCCATGATACCCGCAATACCGACTTCCTTTTCTCCGTCACAGATCATAAGAACATCGGAATCTAACTTTCTCTCCTGTCCCGTCCAATGTCACAAATGTATCGCCATCCTGTGCGCGCTGCACTACAATCTCTCCACCTGCGATCGTAGACAGATCATAGGCATGCATCGGCTGACCATACTCCTCCATCACATAATTGGTAATATCAACCAGATTGTTGATGGAACGGATTCCCATCGCTTTCAAACGATCCTGCATCCATTTCGGAGACGGTCCGATCTTGATATTCTCTACCACTCTAGCACAATAGCGGGTACAGAGATCGTTATCCTTAACCGTCACTTTGATAAAATCATTCACATCCTTGTCATTTTCCTTGACGGTGACCACCGGCGGGTAGAATGGCTTATCAAAGGTTGCAGCTACCTCTCGCGCCATTCCGATCATAGAAAAGCAATCCACACGGTTTGATGTAATCTCATACTCCACAACTACATCATCGAGTCCGAGTGCCTTGACCGCATCGTCTCCCGGTTTTACTCCCGAATCCGGCAAAAATACATAGACGCCATCCTCCGGTGCCTCCGGATAGAAATCTCTTGAGGATCCGAGTTCCTCGATTCCACACATCATACCGTTACTCTCGACTCCCCGAAGTTTGCCCTTTTTGATCTTGATACCATCCGGATACTCGGTGTCGTCTCCGTGTGCTGCCGCAACTTTACCGCCATCTAATACTACCGGAATCAAGTCTCCAACCTTGACATTCTTTGCTCCGGTCACGATCTGAATCGTCTCTGCTCCAATGTTCACCTGACAAACCACCAATTTGTCCGCATCCGGATGCTTTTCCATCGACTCAATCTTACCGACTACAATCTTCTCCAGATTCTTGTCCTTTTTCTCATATCCCTCCACATGGGAACCGGATAATGTCATTCTGTCAACAAATTCCTGTACGTCCACATCCAGATCCGGAACGTACGCTTTCATCCATGAAATCGGTGTATTCATATTCTCCTATTTCCTTCCTTTCCTTTTCTCTTGCTCATTCTTACGATATTCGATACCTTTTGCTTTTCTCTTTCTCATTCCTTACGATATCCGATACCTTTGTTTTTTCTTTCTCATTCCTTACGATATCCGATACCTTTGTTTTTTTCTCAACCTTACGATATTCGATACCTTTGTTTTTTTCTCAGCCTTACGATATTCGATACCTTTTGTTTTTCTCTTTCTCAGCCTTACGATATTCGATACCTTTTGTTTTTCTCTTTCTCAGCCTTACGATATTTTTCTCTTTCTCAGCCTTACGATATTCAATACCTTTTGCTTTTATTTTCTCATTCTTACGATAATCGATACCGTCTGTTTTTTCCTTCAATTTTATATTTGATTTTCCCTTAATTCCTGCTATACACAGGCAGATGAGCGAATGCTGTGGCTTGAACGGGCTCTTTGTGACCGCCGGTACTTAATGAGCGTGAAGCGCGAATTTAGTACCGCTGCGTTCACAACGAAGCGAAAGCGTGCCCCGTTCAGGCCACAGCATTCGCCCATCTGACGTCCGCATTCACAATACCGACATCCAATTCCTCTAAAATTGATTCAGGAACCGCACATCATTCTCATAGAGGAGACGCATATCATCGATCTCATATTTGAGAAGCGTAACTCTCTCCAATCCGATACCAAATGCAAATCCCTGATACTCCCTGGAATCAATTCCGCACATATCCAACACATGCGGATGTACCATACCGCAGCCAAGAATCTCGATCCAGCCGCTTCCCTTACACATACGACAACCCTTACCGCCACACTTAAAACATGTGATATCAACCTCCGCAGAAGGCTCCGTAAACGGAAAATGATGCGGACGGAATTTGACTTTGGTCTTCTCGCCAAAGAATTCCTTTGCAAACTGCTCCAAGGTTCCTTTGAGATCCGCAAACGTAATTCCCTTGTCAATGACAAGTCCCTCCAACTGATGGAAAGACGGTGAATGTGTCGCATCTACCTCATCCGCACGGAACACTCTTCCCGGCGAGATCATGCGGATCGGTAGATTTCCCTTTTCCATCACTCTTGCCTGCACCGGTGATGTCTGGGTTCTTAACAAAATATCCTTCGTGATATAAAAGGTATCCTGTTCATCCTTTGCCGGATGATTGGCCGGAATATTCAAAAGTTCAAAGTTGTAACGGTCATACTCTACCTCCGGTCCATCCACAACCTCATAACCCATACCGATGAATACACGTTCCAAATCCTCCAATGCAATCTGGTTCGGATGTCTGTGTCCGCGAAGATTCTTTTTACCCGGAAGTGTGACATCAATC
>CAJOMI010000144.1 GCA_905235545.1 uncultured Lachnospiraceae bacterium
AAGCAACACGGTACTTTACTTACGATTTCAGAACAGGTATAATAGAAAATGGAGTGTTACTCCAATGGAGATAGTCTTTAATATAGGAAAGGAAGGTTACAAACTTGAACAAAAAGATAATGTTAGGGAATGAGGCGATTGCAAGGGGGGCATACGAAGCCGGAGTGAAAGTGTCATCCGCTTATCCGGGAACTCCCAGCACAGAGGTGAGTGAGAATATTGTAAAGTATGACGGAATCTATGCGGAATGGGCACCGAATGAAAAAGTGGCAACGGAGGTTGCAATCGGGGCATCCATGGCGGGAGTTCGTTCCATGACCATGATGAAGATGGTTGGGCTTAATGTTGCATCCGATCCTCTTTATACGGTATCGTATATCGGTGTGAACGGCGGGATGGTATTGGTGGTAGCGGATGATCCGGGCATCTACAGTTCGCAGAATGAACAGGATACCAGAATGATCGCAAGAGCAGCCATGGTTCCCGTGATCGAGCCATCTGACAGTGAAGAGGCAAGAGTCTTCACAAAGAGAGCGTATGAATTATCCGAACAATATGATACACCGATCATTTTGAGAACGACTACGAGACTGGCACATTCACAGGGCGTTGTGAATCTGGAAGACCGCGTAGAGATAGAAGATAAGGTATATGAGAGAAATATTGCAAAGAATGTCATGATGCCTGCCAATGCCATTAAACGTCACGTTTTTGTGGAAGAGCGTTTGAACAAAATGGCAGAAGCTGCAAATACATTGGATCTGAATAAAGTGGAATACAACGATACAAGGATTGGAGTGATCACAAGCGGTATTCCATATCAGTATGTGAAAGAAGTTCTTCCGGATGCCTCCGTGCTGAAGTTAGGTCTTGTGCATCCGTTGCCGAAGCAACTGATCAAAGAGTTTGCATCCAAGGTTGACAAACTCTATATTGTGGAAGAACTTGAGCCTGTGATCGAGGAACAGGTTAGAGCAATGGGGATTGATTGTATTGGAAAAGAGATCTTTACGGTGCAGGGTGAATACAGCGCCAATCTTCTGAGAGAGAAGATTCTCGGACAGCAGTTGGATTTGGAGACTCCGGCGGAAGCTCCGGCAAGACCGCCGATTTTATGTCCGGGATGTCCGCACAGAAGTACTTTTTCCGTGTTGAAGAAATTGCGGATTCATGCGGCAGGAGATATCGGGTGTTATACATTAGGTGCGGTCAATCCGTTAGGCGTAGTGGATACGACCGTCTGCATGGGTGCCAGTATATCGACGCTTCACGGAATGGAAAAAGCGAAGGGAAAGGATTACATCAAAGATTGGGTTGCCGTGATCGGCGATTCCACATTCCTGCATACCGGTGTGAATTCTCTGATGAACATGGTCTACAATCAGGCAACGGGAACGGTCATGATATTGGATAATTCCACTACGGGAATGACCGGACATCAGGATCACGCAGCGACCGGAAAGATGTTAAACGGAGAACCGACTTATGCCGTGAATCTGGATGATCTGTGTCACGCCATCGGAGTAAAGCATGTGGAAGTGGTAGATGCATTTGATACTGCCAGATTGGAAGAAGTGATCAAGACAGAGGTGGCAAGGGATGAAGTGTCCGTGATCATTTCGCAGTCGCCTTGCGCACTGCTTAAGAGTTATGTGCCGAAAGGAAAATGTGAACCGGTTCCGGAGAAATGCAAGAAGTGCGGACAATGTCTTGTACCGGGATGTCCGGCCCTGACCAAGAAAGAGGATGGGACCATCGCAATTGATGCATCGATGTGCAACGGTTGTGGTCTTTGTATGAATATTTGTAAATTTGATGCGATTGAGCGGAAATAGAGAGGAGTGTAAAGATGGCAGAAGGAAAGAATATTATGATTGTCGGAGTAGGCGGACAGGGAACACTCCTTACCAGTAGAATTTTAGGCGGAATCACAGTATCCGCAGGCTATGATGTAAAGCTTTCCGAGGTGCATGGTATGGCACAGCGGGGCGGAAGTGTTGTGACTTATGTGCGCTATGGAGAAAAGGTTGCGGAACCGATCGTGGAAGAGGGACAGGCAGATGTCCTGATCGCATTTGAGCGGTTAGAAGCACTTCGATATGCACATTTCCTGAAAAAGGACGGCGTCCTCATTGTAAATGATCAGAGGATCGATCCGATGACCGTGGTGACCGGAGCGGCAAAATATCCGGAAGGCATTATTGAACGGTTGAAGGAAAAATACAACGTGGTCGTTGTGGATGCCATGGGAGAGGCATTGAAACTCGGAAACTCCAGAGTATTCAATACGGTGATCATAGGCGTGGCTGCAAAGAAAATGGACTTTGAAAAAGAGGAATGGATCAATGTCATTCAGAACACGGTGCCGCCTAAGACCGTGGAACTCAATCTGAAGGCGTTTGAAGCAGGGTGGAATCAATTATGATCATAGATATGCATACGCATACATTTCCGGATTCCATAGCAGCGCCTGCACTTGCCAATATGGAAAAGTCCGTCAGGGAAAAACAGGGCTATGATCTCAAGATCAAAGTGGCAGGGACACGGGATGCGCTGGAAGCCTCCACGAAAAGAAATCATGTAGACCTTTCGGTTGTAGTGCCGGTTGCCACAAAACCGGCGCAATCGGCAGGGATCAACCGATTTGCTTATGAGACCAATGAACAGAGCCGGAGCACGGGAGTCTTTTCGTTTGGCTCCATTCATCCGGATAATACCGATTATAAAGATATTTTGAAGGATGTGAAGGCAAGGGGTCTAAAGGGGATCAAATTGCATCCGGATTATCAGAAAGTGGAATTTGATGACGAACGGTATCTGCGAATCATGGACTATGCTGCGAATCTGGGTCTGATCATTATAACGCATGCCGGAGAAGATATTGGTCTTCCGGAAAAGATTCACTGTACACCGGATATGGTCTTACGGGTGCTTAACCATATTCAACCTGAGAAATTGATTCTGGCGCATATGGGAGGCTGGAATATGTGGGATGAAGTAGAAGAAAAACTTGTGGGAAAGAATGTATATCTCGACACTGCATTTGTGTTTGAAAAGGATGTGCCGCATATTTCAAAAGAACAATTTCAAAGGATTGTGAATCGTCACGGCGCAGATAAGATCGTATTTGCAACGGACAGCCCATGGGCCGATCAGGGAGAGTCGATTCAAAGCATAATGGATATGGAGCTGACAAAGGAACAGCAGGATCAGATCCTTGGAGAAAATGCAGGCAGACTGCTGGGAAATATATTATGAAGGGGTAAAGAAATGCCAATTACAGAGATATTAGAGAAAAATGCCAGAGAATATGCAAACGATGTGTGTCTGGTTGAGATTAATCCTGATATTCAGGAGCGAAGAAGAGTAACATGGAGAGATTATGAATTGATAGAGCCGGATGCCCGGCATCATTACAGACGTGAGATTACCTGGCACGTATTCAATGAGAAGGCAAACCGGGTTGCCAATCTGCTTTTGGAACGGGGAATCCGGAAGGGGGATAAGGTTGCGATTCTGATGATGAACTGTCTGGAATGGCTTCCAATCTATTTTGGAATATTGAAAACCGGAGCGTTGGCAGTGCCGATGAACTTCCGTTTTGATGCACAGGAGATTAAGTATTGTCTGGAACTTTCGGAGGCGGATGTGCTGATCTTTGGTCCTGAATTTACAGGTCGTATCGAAGAGATTGTAGATGAAATTGATGAGAAACGCATTTTGTTCTATGTCGGTGGAGACTGTCCGACATTTGCCGAGGACTATGACAGGTTGGCAGCAAACTGCTCTTCTCTTTCGCCGGATATCAAACTGACGGATGAGGATGATGCCGCAATCTATTTTTCATCGGGGACCACCGGTTTTCCGAAGGCAATCCTGCACAATCATGAGAGCCTGATGCATGCCGCCCGTGTGGAGCAGAATCATCATTCCCAGACAAAGGATGACGTATTTTTGTGTATTCCTCCTTTGTATCACACCGGTGCAAAGATGCACTGGTTCGGAAGTTTTCTGACCGGTGGCAAAGCCGTTCTTTTAAAGGGGGTTACACCAAAGACGATTCTGGAAACCGTGTCAGAGGAGGGCTGTACGATCGTCTGGCTTCTGGTTCCGTGGGCGCAGGATATTTTACTGGCGATTGAGAGTGGGGAAGTGAAACCGGAGGATTACAAACTGGATCAATGGCGGGATCAATGGCGCCTTATGCATATCGGCGCGCAGCCGGTTCCGCAAAGCCTGATCCGGAAGTGGAAAACATACTTCCCTAATCAGCAGTATGATACCAACTATGGTCTCAGTGAATCCATTGGACCGGGTTGTGTACATCTTGGTGTTGAGAACATTCATAAAGTCGGAGCCATTGGCGTACCGGGTTATGGATGGGAAGCGAAAATTGTGGATCCGGATGGCAGGGAAGTGGAACAGGGAGCTGTAGGCGAACTGATCGTAAAGGGTCCCGGCGTCATGACAGAATACTATAACGATCCGGAAGCAACCGCTGAAACGTTGAAAAACGGATGGCTCTACACAGGCGATATGGCAGAGAAGGATGAGGACGGATTTATCTATCTGGTGGACAGGAAGAAAGATGTGATCATCAGCGGCGGTGAGAATATTTATCCGGTGCAGATTGAGAATTTCTTAAGTAAACATCCAAAGATCAAAGATGTGGC
>CAJOMI010000145.1 GCA_905235545.1 uncultured Lachnospiraceae bacterium
GCCGGGCGGAACCCTCTCAGGCCCCGCCCGGCATCGGGATAGAAAGTATTTATGTTTAACTGCCTATGAAAAGCCCACTTTATTCTTTCTTCAACTCCTCCGACGGATTCGTCTTCGCCATTATCATGATATCCTACAAAGCGGACTCAAAAGCCATGGCAAACCTGATTCACAAAGCCAGGAAATAAAACTAACGGTACAATATAAGTACATAGTGCAGCTTCAAAGAACCTTTATTTCTTTAGCGGGTCACGATAATGCCCGAAAAACATCACATACATTTATAGTCTATCCAGTTCGTCGCTTATCGAAGTCTTTCCACGATATTTCGTTGTAGTCGTATTCAGGCGATAAATCAGGCTGACAGAATAATTCCAGTAGCAATAGTCTTCCGTTTGCCGGAACCAGATGTTCTTGATTTGTTCGCTCTCCCTGTATTTCATCGTGTGGAAGATATCGCGAGCGTTCAAACTAATGCTGAGTTTTCCGTCAAAGAATGACTTTTGCAAACCAATGTTAAGCATTTGATATGGCTTCAATTCTACTGCCCCTTGATTCCCACCGCTGTTGAAATAGTAGTAAACTGAAAGCAGGTAGGATTTTGGCAGCGTAAAATACTGATTCGCCAAGATATAATACTGGGCTTTATTATATGACATCTTCTCCCCAAGGTATTCATAACTGAAGAAGGGCTGTATCAATCCCACCGTAAGAGTTGGCCTCCACCATGCGAAGCTTTTTTGTAAGACCAAGTTCGCCTTGAGATATTGGATATTGTCAAAATTTGCATAACTGCTGACTATCTGCGTATTGTTATTATCTGGGACATAGAAGTCCGTGGAAATGTAGTCTTTCACGAATGTATAACTTGCTGAGAAATGGATGAACTTATAGCCTGTTTCCCATTGTGCAATGTACGAATTTGACGGTTTAAGCAAAGGGTTTCCGCGCTGATACATAAATCCATTGGAATAATAACTGGAATTACTCAGCTGTCTGAATGTTGGTCGGCTTGTGCGTGACGAGAATGACAGCGTATTGCTCCAGTCATTTGCCTTGTGACTCAACGACAATGATGGGTAGAACTTCCTATAGTGGCGATGCACGCTTCCTTCCTTGTTAATATGGTCGTCATAGTCAGATACAAGATCTTCATATCTTATCCCCCCATTTATGCCTATTTCACCGATCTTGGCGTTAAACTCTGCATACAGGGCAAATTTGTCTTCCGTATTGGCATAATCTGAAGATGGCACCGCTACTGAATTGGCGGTAAGATAGCCGTTGCCATTAATGTGGTTGTATTCAACTCCCCACGATAAATCCAGGTTGTTGCTCACCTCATAGTTGAATACAAGTTTCCCGGCAAGGATATCTAATCGGCTATTGCCTGTGCTCTGCGTTTGGGTCGTATGTGCTGCCGTCGCTTCACTGGTCTCCTGCCGATAATCGTTGTTGTTGCTTGCATAGTCCAGATTGAGCTCTGTAGCGAGTTTTTCGCTCCACTTGCCATTATGGAAAATGTTCACGTGGTTAAAATTGATGTCGTTTTGATAATCATTGGAAATGTCAGTGGATTGCATCTGCAGGCCATTTAGCGTGTAATCGAGCAAGGAAGCACGGTTTTCCCAATCTCTGTTGGAAGAGGCATCCCACTCCATTCCAATAATGTGCCTGTCGTTTATTTCATAGTCGGCATTGAGTTTCCACTCATGGCTGGTCAATTTACCATTTGCCTTTTGATCCTGAACAAAGGAATGTGTATCCTCTCCCAAAAACAGTGTCTTGGACTGTGGAAGATAGGATCTGTTTTTGCCGTCGTTGTAACCGTACGTCACCGAAACGTTCAGCCCGTTTCGTTTATAACCGATTCTGAAATCACCGCCATAGCTTGTGACTTCATTCTGTTTTGCGTTGATTCCGACCTGTAAAGTTAAACCGTCTTCCTTCTTCAAAGTAATTATTCTTAACACCGCTTTCCCCTCTGCATCGTATTTTGCGCCCGGGTTGGTGATGAGCTCAATGTTTTTAATTTCTTTTGGAGAAAGCATTTTCAATTCATTGGAGTCCTGTATTCTCTTATTGTTGATGTAAACTACAGGGGCTCCAGAACCAAAAACCTCAAAACCGCCATTCGCAGTTCTCACAATACCAGGAATTTGTGCAACAAGATCCGTCATCTCGTGAGTCTGGCTCAGTACGGTACCCGCCACGTTGGTGATGAGAGATCCATTATTTGATTGAACTATCTGCGGACGCTCAGCTGT
This sequence comes from uncultured Lachnospiraceae bacterium, assembly GCA_905235545.1. Classification (GTDB taxonomy): domain Bacteria; phylum Bacillota; class Clostridia; order Lachnospirales; family Lachnospiraceae; genus CAG-590. Next base: position 2,268 of record CAJOMI010000145.1, read on the forward strand.
AACTGTCGTTCCTTGCAGTTCAAAAGATTCCGTCTCCATACGTATCGAGCCAGCATCCTCCGTTTCACACAGCATCCAGTGCTCTTTATAACCAATCATCGAGATCCGGGCAAGAACCGGTAGCTGTTCTACCGGAATGACAAATACTCCGCTATTATTGCTGACACCTCCATTAAGGAACGTTGAGTCCTTCGGCGTGTATAGTGCTATTGTTGCATATGCAAGCGATTCTCCGGATTCATCAAGCAGTCTCCCCGTCAGATGCCTTTCGGTCTTATGGGTACATTCCACAGTAATCAGGGAATCCGCCACACATATCCGCATAGGATAAAACCCGACCACCTGGCGAACGGCATCCGGAACGGTCTGCTCCTGAATGGTAGTCGATACGCGAAAGTCCTCCAGTTCGTTGTAAATGAAGTTCACTTCGTATCTTGAGGTGGCATTATTCAGTGTACGCAGTGCTTCCGAGAGTGATACATCATTGAAAGACAGGCTGATAGTTTGTGCTTCCGCATGAATCAAAGACCAGCAGAGAAGCACGAAAACAAATAGTTTTCTCATAGCTTACTCTACTATAATGTCTTGCCCGCTCAGTTTCACATTCAGGCGGTCAAACTGGTTCAACTTATTGATAACCTTTTCTATGGACTCCTGCGGATTCCATGTGAAGAAAAGCCGGAGTTCCTTGACTTCCTCTGAAAGGAAACGGACTTTCATGCCGTAATGCTCAGCGATTTCCGGTAGCATTTTCTCCAACGGCACATTGTCGAAGGTCTTTGGCTGCAACTGCACAGTGTCAACTGCTTCAACGGGTGTCTTGACCTGGCGTACTGTGGCCGGCTTACTATTCGTGGCGGCAGGTTGCTCCTTCCGGATTTCATTCCTATGCCGTATTTGAATGATAGCTGCGTAGGACAAACCGCTCATCATCAGGACGGTGACGCCGATCGCGGCATACTTTCTCGCACCTGTAAACCAACTGGTATATTGCGGCCTATGCCGCTTGTTTTCCACCGGATGTTTCGAGGCAAAACGCTTCCACGCCTTATCGACATCGATGGCTTTGTCCGCAGCATGAAGCTGCCTGTAACTTCGCTTTACTTCCACGATTTGACGGTAGGCCTCGCTGGCTTCCTCGTTGTCGCGGAGCAAAGCAAGTATCTCTTCCTCGGAATACGCCTGCGGGTTGTCAAGCATATCCCATATTTTTTTGATGTAATCCTCTGTGTTCATAACCTTTCTTGATTTAGATGAAGTTTGATTTGCTGGATGCCTTGATGAAGATACTTGTGTACAGTGCCGATGGATAGTTTCGTATGCTCAGCTATCTCCCTTATCGTCAGTTCATCGTCAAAACGCATACGGAGAATGGAATGGCATGGTTCTTCCATCTTGTCAATGCAGTGTTGGATTTCAGCCAATTGATCCAGTTGCCGCGAGATGGGATTGATTTCCTCCTCCATCTCTACCGGATAAAAATTGCTTACCTGTTCCTGCAGTTTTTTCTTCCGGATAACATTCAGGCAACCATGATGCACGGCTGTCATCAGATAACCGTTCGTGATGCTTGCCGTAGATTCCGGCCTCATCAGCCGTTCAAACACGTCCTGCACCACATCCTCAGCTTCCTTGTCATTCCCCAGCAGGACACTGGCCAGACGAATCATCCCGCTGTAGTTCTGACGAAAAAGCCTCTCAAGTATCTCTCTATCAAGCATATCAGTCTTTATTCTCCAGCTTCCTTCATATCTCACACCCCGCCTCTCTCACGGAAACTTACACTTATATAACAATCAAGAAAGTCAAATGTTCGAGATTTTATCAATTTTCTTCAAAAAAAACGCCGCCACCTCAATTCCGAGACAGCGGCATTTTGTCATCCTG
>CAJOMI010000146.1 GCA_905235545.1 uncultured Lachnospiraceae bacterium
TCTCGTCGTGCTAAAAACATTCGCAATCCGCATATTTACTACGTAAATTGCTACTTGCTCATGTTTTAGCGGTCCTCAGATAAAAATGTGCATTTGTGCCAGCACAAGCACATTTTTACCTTTTGACCTTGGCATCAAAATATAATAATAGGAGGATAATTGAGTATGAAAGAACAGGTAACTGTGAAAGAATTATATGATTTAAAGGAGACGTTGGCTGCGCCTTTGATGGAGGGCGTTACTTATCCGTGGGAGGCACTTCCGAAGATCGGGGACTTTATCAGGGAAATCGGAAAGACACTGCCGGCAGATCTTTATGAAGAGAGAGAGGAGAATGTCTGGATCGCAAAATCTGCGAAGATTTATCCGAACAATTATATTGCAGGTCCATGTATCATAGGAGAGCGCACGGAGGTGCGCCCGGGCGCATTTATTCGTGGAAATGCACTTGTGGGAAATGACTGTGTGGTTGGCAATTCGACGGAACTTAAGAACGTGATCTTATTTAATCATGTACAGGTCCCGCATTACAATTATGTAGGAGATTCCATTCTTGGATTCTATTCTCATATGGGGGCGGGTTCTATCACCTCCAATGTTAAGGCAGATAAAACATTGGTTCATGTAAAGGGAAAAGATTTTGAAATCGATACCGGACTTAAGAAATTTGGCGCAATGTTAGGGGATCATGTTGAGATTGGATGCAATTCCGTTCTGAATCCGGGATCTGTGATCGGAAGAAATACGAATGTGTATCCGGTCAGCATGGTAAGAGGCGCAGTGCCGTCCGATTCGATTTACAAAGATAAGGGTAATGTTGTGCCGAAGAATCATGGTTAATTGCGTTGCTGAACTTTCTCCAAAAGAGAAATAATAAGCAGAAATAAAAATGCCTCTCCTGTCTGCAAACGGGAGAGGCGGCTCTCTATGAGAGCATTTTAACCACCCGGGAGCATCCACTTTGGAGTGGGTGCTTTCCTTTATGTTGAGTATAGCATTATTGATATTTTAATTCAATACATATTATAAAATATTTCAGATTTTTTTATGGCGTTATGAGTAGAGTTGTTGCTGGTAACGCCTTTTTATGCCATTGGTAGAAAGAAGAACAATTATAATGCGAGATGACAATGATAAAAATATCGAGAAGGATATGAAAATGACATTCCGTTGGGAAGCAGGCCGGGAAAATTAATTTCCCGTTGCCTGCTTTAATGCGTTTTTGATTGCCTGATGGAGGATGATATAAGTATACTGATTTTCCGAAGAGTATGTAATATCATCTATACTGTCGACGACAGAGATCTGGTTGTTGATCTCATTTAGAGCCGGTTCTAAGAGTGGATACATGGTAGTCACGGTTTCGTCTAAATTTTCAATGGATACCCCACTGATCGTATCTGAATCTACGGTGACAGCGACATTTAATGTGTTCTCGCCTAACGAAATGGTTGAGGAATAAACGCCGGGGACATACTTACTTGTTGTTTTTACTTTTTCCTGTTTTCCTATTCCCAACATGTGGATGCACAATACAATGCAAATGATTCCGAGAATCAGAAAGATTCCGGCATAAATAATTTCTTTCGCTTTGATTACCACAATTTTTGTCTGCGTTCCCATAAGATTCCTCCCGATTATTGTTACTATAATGATATGATGGATGTTCTGCATTTAGAACGGATTTTTAAATCGTTTAAATCTTTTTTTGTAATTGCTATAAAATGACCGGGATCCGTGATATACTTATGATTAAGTACAAGCGAGTCTTGACTTTCGCTCACGGGTATTGCGTGATAGGGAATGAATGGATAGAGAAGGAGAGTGGCTATATATATGGCAATACAATTTATACTGGGTGGCAGCGGGAACGGTAAGACCACCTGTCTATATAATCAGATGATTCGTGAATCCGGGGAGGAGGGACATCGCCCCATTCTTTTTGTGCTTCCGGAACAGTCCAATATGGCAGCGGAACAGGATATGATCCGCATGCATCCCAAGGGCGGCACGATGGATATTTCCATCTTAAGTTTCACCAGACTGGCATTTAAGGTGTTTGATGAATTGAATGTGCACACTAGGGAGATTCTGGATGACTACGGGAAAAGCATGCTTCTTATGAAGATCTTGAAAGAACATCAGGAGGAACTCACCTACTACGGCAATATGACGGACAAACAGGGATTTGCGCAGGAAGTGAAATCGCTGCTCTCGGAGTTTTATCAGTACGGGATCACATGCCATGTGCTCGAAGATGTTCTGGCAACCCTGGATCCGGATAAGAGTTTGTACCATAAGCTCAATGATCTTCAGATTATCCTGAAAGCCTTTGATGCTGCGATGGAAGATTCCTATATGGTGACGGAGCAGATCTTATCGCTGTTAAAAGAGGTGGTCGGAGAATCCGCGCTGCTTCGCGGTGCCGATATTTATTTTGACGGATTTACGGGATTTACGCCGGTGCAGTACGATGTGATCGGGGAACTGATGAAATTGGGCGGGAATCTTTATTTCTCATTTACCATGGACGCGAATCTTTTTGGAAAAAATGATTATGACGAGCACGGATTGTTTCATCTGGCCAAAGAGTCGGTGGACAGATTATGTAAACTAGCGGAGGATAATCAGATCACGGTATTGCCACATGTCGCTCTGGATAGAAATTACAGGCTGGAGAAGAGAGAGACTCTTTCTTATTTGGAACAGCATTTATTCCGCTATCCGGATCAACCGTATGAGAAGGAGGTTGAGGGGATTCATGTCATTCCGACAAGAGATGTCATGGAAGAGACTTTATTTGTGGCAAAGACCATCAAACACTATGTGATGGAGAGGGGATATGCGTATCGCGATTTTGCGATCATCACCGGTGACCTGAAGGAGCAGTCCATTTTGTGGAAACAGGCAATGGATCAGCTTGAGGTGCCGTATTTTCTGGATTACAGCGAGGTCTTGTCTCACAATCCGGTGGTGGAGATCATCGGCATGGTGATGGATCTTTTTCGTCTGGATTTTTCCTATGACAGTGTCTTTTCCTTTTTGAAAACCGGTTTTCTCGACATCGACATGGATGAGATCTATGATTTGGAGAATTATGCCCTTCAATACGGAATACAGGGATATGCCAGGTGGTCCGGGGGATTTCTCGGCAACGTCAAAGGATTAAAGGAGCGCAATGCCACGAGAAAACAATTCATGGAAAAGATGAAAGAGATCTCGAAGACATTTCGAAAAAAAGAGGCGACAGCGAAAGAGTATATCCATGCTCTTTACGGTTTTCTTTCCGATAACCGGATGGCAGAGAAGTTATACGAAAAGAGTATCCGGCTGGAGGGCGAAGGTCGTCTCAGAGAGGCGAAGGCATACAGCCAGGTATATGACAAATTCCTATCGGTTCTCGATAAGACGATGGATCTTTTGGGAGAGGAAACGATTGCAAGGGATCATTTTATGGAGATTCTTTTGACCGGTATTTCGGATATGCGCCTTGGCGTGATCCCGTCTACGTTAGATCAGGTTATGATCGGAGATATGGAGCGAAGCCGTTTGCATCATGTGAAAATCCTATTTGTGGCGGGAACCAATGAGGGACTGATTCCGCAGAATAATAAGGGGAAAGGGATTCTTGTGGATAAGGACCGGGAACATTTAAAGAAGAATCACATCCGTCTGGCGCCGGACAGCAGAGAGGAGATGTACTTACAACAGTATTATTGGTATTTACAGGTCACACAGGCGTCGGAACAGCTTTTTATCACGTACCGGCAGTCGAGTGACAGAGGAGAAGAACTTCGCCCGTCTTATCTGATCGGGAGATTACAGCATCTCTTTCCAACGCTGATTCCGGAAAAGGCAGAGGATTATATGGAAAAATGGCTGCCGACCACAAAGACGGAATTGACTGCCTGCGGATTTCACAAAGCATCTGAAAGAGGAGCAATTTTCGGATGCGTCCGTTTACCGGGTGATGCGGGAGGTGAACGCCGGGGATATGGAGCGGATCCTGGACGGATATTTTTATAACAATCAGGCGGGTGTGCTGGATCAGGCAATCGCGAGGAAACTATACGGTACACATATGGTACACAGTGTTTCGCGTCTGGAATCCTATGCGGGATGTGCGTATCAGTTCTTTTTGAAATTCGGACTCAAATTGGAAAAAAGAAATGAATACAAGGTGGAGACAACCCATATTGGTACGATCCTGCATGCGGTGATGGAGAGTTTTTTCAAAAAGGTAAAGGAGGGTACGATCTGTTTGGCGGATCTTACGGAACAGGAGCGTGACCGGCTGGTCGCAAAGATGACGGTCGATGAGGCAAAGAAAGTAAATGAAACGATCTTTGAGAGCAGTTACAGAAACCGGCATCAGCTTGATGTGCTGATACGGATCGCAAGGCGAAGTGTTGCAAATCTATGCAGACATTTGGAGCAGGGAGATATGACTCCGACTTATTTCGAAGAACAGTTTACTCCCAAGTCGAACCTTTCCTATATCGATATGGCATTGGAAGATGGAATGCGGATGGAACTGAGCGGGGCGGTGGACCGTGTCGATATCCGTGAGACTGAGGATGCGGTCTATGTCAAGGTTATCGACTACAAGTCCGGGGCGAAGGATATCGACTATGTGAAAATGTACGAGGGCAGACAGCTTCAGCTCACGGTGTATATGAGTGTGATGATGGAACTTCTGCAAAAGAAATATCCCGATAAGAAGATCATTCCGACCGGTATGTACTATTTCCGCGTCAGCGATCTGCTTGTGGATGAAGCGGAGGAAGAAAAAAGAGAAGCGAAGCGAATCGAGGAGAGTCGCCTGTCCGGTCTGGTCAATGCAGATGACTTCAGTCTGGAACTGATGGACGGAAAGACCGGTCTGGTGACACGGGTGCGATATAAAAAAGATGGCAGCTTTGATTCCAGAAATGCAGCACTGGTAACCACGGAGGAACTGCAGACGATTTCGGAATTTGTGCGAAAGAAAATGATCGAGACGGGAGAGAAGATCATTCACGGAGAGATTGAGATGAATCCGGAAAAGGGCGAACAAAACAGCCCGTGTAATTTCTGTGATTATCAAAATATCTGCCGGTTTGAGGCAGGACTTGGCGGCAACCAATATCGGATCAGCCCGCAAATGGACAAGAATGAAGTGAAAATGCTCATCCTGCATCCGGATGATGAGCAGGAAAAGGGCGAATCCGTACACGGAACGGAGAAGCCGGAAAAGAGCGAATCCGTACACGGAACGAAGAAGCCGGAGCCGGAAAAGGACGAATCTGTACACGGAACGCAGAAGTCGGAGCAAAAGGGCGAATCCGTACAAGGAACGGAGAATGCACAGGAGAAAGAGGGTGATCATGCATGAATTGGACAACCGATCAGAAAAAGATAATTGATGCCAGAGACTGTAATCTTCTGGTCTCTGCGGCTGCGGGATCCGGTAAGACCGCTGTTCTGGTGGAGCGTATCATTCAGATGATCTCCGACGCAGAGCATCCGGTCAATATAGATGAACTTCTTGTGGTCACCTTTACCAAGGCGGCTGCCGCACAGATGAAGGACAAGATTGCAAAGGCGATTGAGCGATTGCTGGAACAGGATCCGGACAATATGCATTATCGGAAACAGATGGATTATGTAAACCGCGCCAACATACTTACGATAGACAGTTTCTGTTTTCAGGTGGTAAAGGAACATTTTCATTTGCTGGGGATCGATCCGGGCATTCGAATCGGAGAAGCCGGAGAGATCGGACTGCTTCGACAGGAGGTTCTGGAAGAAGTCATCGAGGAATTCTATCAAAAGGATCCGAATTTTGTAAGATTCTCGGATGCGTTTTCATCGGATAAAAACGATGCGAAGGTCGAGGAATATATTTTGAAGGTATATGATGTCAGTGCAAGTTATCCGCAGCCGACCGAGTGGACGAGGCAGGCAAGAGCGGCGCTCCATGTGGAATCGGAGGAGGACTTCATGGAACTTTCCTACGTCAAGGCGTATCTTGCGCAGATAAAGAGTACTGCAGAGGGGATTCGGAACCGTATTCTGAAAGCTCTGGATATGGCAAGACAGACGGACGGACCGCTTTATATGGAGAAGGCATTATTGTCGGATATCCAATTGGTAGACGATATCCTGTCTGCGCGAACCTATTCCGGGTTTTCGGATCTGCGGGAGCAGGGATTTGCCAATATCGGAAGAGGCAAAAAGGGCGGATATGACGAGGACATTGCGGAGCAGATCAAGAAGTTACGGGATGAGTATAAAAAGCAGATCAACGCACTTCTCTCTTCATTTGCCATGCCGCTTGAAACGGTTCTGGAACAGATGCAGGATGAGGAGCCGATGTTAAAGGCGTTACTGGACAGTACCGATGTTTTCAGAGAGCGGTTTCTGGAAAAAAAGATAGAAAAGGGAATTCTTGAATTCAGCGATGTGGAACATCTGGCGCTGCAGGTTCTGTGCAAGGGATATGATGCGAACGGGGATGCGATGCCGAGCCGGATCGGCGAGGAGATGTCGGAACAGTTTTGCGAGATACTGATTGACGAATATCAGGATAGTAACTATCTGCAGGAGGCCATTCTTCGATGTGTATCGACGGTTCCACAGGGTAGGAATAACATTTTCATGGTGGGAGATGTCAAGCAGAGCATCTATGGTTTCCGTATGGCAAGACCGGATCTGTTCATGGACAAATACAGGACGTATGAGACGGAGGAAGGAGCAGCCTGTCGGAAAATAATGCTCTCCAATAACTTCCGAAGCAGAGCCAATGTGCTTGCAAGTATCAATTATGTGTTCTATCAGATTATGGGGGAAGATCTCGGCGGGATTGAATACACTGAGGCAGAGGCATTGGTGCCGGGAAGAGAATTTCCGGAAGTGAAGGATGACAGCGTAGAACTTTTGCTTGGTGAAAGCAAGGAATTTGAATTCCTGCAACTTCAGGACGCGGAGGAAAGCGCGAAAAAGAAGGAAACGCTGGATGAAGAGCTGGAAGATATTGGCAAGATGGAGCTGGAGGCTTCCATGGTTGCGGGAAGGATGGAAGAACTGCTTGGGAAAAACGGTAAGCCGTATCAGATCGTGGATGAAGATACCGGAGAACTGCGCGATGTCACCTATCGGGATATGGTGATCCTGTTGCGTGCTCCGGCAAGATTTGGCCCGGTCTTTTCCGAGATTCTGTCTGGCCGGGGAATCCCGGTCAAAGTGCAGAACGAGAAAGGATATTTTGACACGGTGGAGATCCGTCTTCTGCTCAGTCTGTTGCGAATGCTGGACAATCCGCACAATGATGTGGAATTGGCAGCCGTCATGAGAAGTTATTTTGGCGGGTTCCGAAATGAGGAGCTTGCGATCCTTTCGATGATCAGGAGACAGATTGAGAGCCAATCGGACACCACCCGGATTCCGTTTTATTCGGTGGTACAGATGCTGGATGCATGGGGAAAAGGTGCGCCGAGCGAAAGAAAACAGCCGGAGAAACCGGATCAGGCAGATTTCGAAGGGAAAGATACGCAGGACGAAGGAAAACAGCCGGAGGAACCGGATCAGGTGCATTCCGAAAGGAAAGATACGCAGGACGAAGGAAAACAGCCGGAGAAACCGGATCAGGCAGATTCCGAAGGGCAGAAAGACCGGGCGGTTGTGGATTCCGTCTTTGAGAAAATCCGGACAGATTTGGATGCGGATGTGTGGAAGGAAATCGTCTTAAAGTGCGGCAATATCGTTTGCTTAACCGAAACGCTGCAACAGAAGATGACCTATGCGACCATCGGACAGATCTTGAACACCATATATTATGACATGGGGTACTATTATTATGTGGAGGCCATGCCGGAGGGAAGACTGAGAGTGCGGAATCTGGATCTTTTTCTGAGTGAAACGAAGCGGTTTGAAGACGGTCCGTATCGGAGTTTGTTTGATTATCTGCGGTATGTGGAC
>CAJOMI010000147.1 GCA_905235545.1 uncultured Lachnospiraceae bacterium
ATACGGTGCTTCCCACTTCATAACTTCATACCATTTATCCAAAATCTCATATCTTGTTTGATTTTTTTGGCAAAAAGAATCCAGATCAAGCATACTTCCGCCCGTCTTATGGACTACCATCCACTCTATAAGCTGTTTTGCCCTTGCAGACACCTTAAGTCCGTACTCTTTATCCTCTTGTGCTAAAGCAACCTGTGAAGCCTGACAATAAGCGTCTATTACGCTTTCATCGACACCTTTATTCTGTATGTAGTTTTCATAAGATTGGATTGTTTGATAAAGTTGATTATCCATAAAAAAAGGCACACCTACTTTCAATTCGTAAATGCACCCTCACGCATGATACATACACTCCATCATGTGTATGCCATTAGATATTTAATGTAACTTCCTTATAAATTCCTCTACCATTTTCGGAACGGAACGGATTGTTTTACCACCGGCTCGATAAATAATTTCTTTATCTTCTTGCAAATTCCATCTTATTTCATCTTCTCCAGATTCCATTAAAATTTCTGCTGCGTTTATCAATTCCTCTTCTGTAAATGGGTCAGGATCCTTCTCGAGCAGTTCTTCAAACGATACAACCTCCATACAACCGCCATATAATCTCTCAAAATCGTTAGGCATATATGCAATAACCCTGTAATTCCATGCATCGCTATATGCCATAATGTGGTCTACTAAAAAACTCTTACCTTTGTATTCAAAAGTCAGTTGAAATTCTGCGTAAAGACTATCATCATCATCGTAAAAATGAACTGCTTTTAATACCTTTATATTTTCCATACATTACCTCACTATTACATTTTTCTTTACTTCCGCTATACTTACACCACTTGCCGACTTCCGAATTTCAAGGTCTTTCCCTTTGGCTAGTGACTTTGCCATTTCTTCCGCATGTTCAATAATTGCCATCTTTATTTGTCGTTCATTTGCCATTCTTCCACCACCATATCCGCTATCATACGCTTATATTCTGTCTCGTTTGCCTGTTCACTGTGTTTTGCTTCTACACATTGTTGTCTGTGCCATTTATCAGTGCATTTTCTGTCAAAATTGTATCTGCACGTTGTAAGATTGCATCTGCCGTAAGTCATTCTTTTTCTCCATATTATATTAATTTATTCCAACCATTCATTTTAAGCATACACCGAGGTATTCTAGGAAGTATGCTAGTTCCTGCAAGCGTTGTACGTCACTTGCGAACGAGCGTCGCAACTTCTGAACATTCATTCTGTCTGTAGTGCCACACACCGACTTTGAAAGTTGCCTATCAGTTTCTATCATAAACTGAAATCGCCACTCTTTTATTTATAGACATCAAGTGGTAGCTTGTCTTGTTATGTATAGCACATTTGGGATAAAGGAATGCCCTTTATCAACTAAAATAGGTGCGCTATACCATATTTTAGCCATAAACTCTTATTTAATGACGTTGTTCATCTCCGTCTAATAAGGGTAAAGGGAGTTGAACCCCTATCGTCAGCGTCAAAGGCTGATGTGCTAACCATTACACCATACCCCTATAAGTGACGGCAAAAAGCAGGTGTCGCTTTTCTCGCTATACCGTCACTCCGCTATGTCTTAATCTGATAGCGGTCAGATAGATATTGTGTAGATTGAAAGATACTTGGGAGGTTCCTCCTTTCCACACATATTTTATCCCAATCCTCCAAAAGTAAAAGAGGAATTGAAATCATCCTGGTCGCTACTCACCCACAAGTGGAATGGCTGTCCTTGTGGGCTTTCGCTCTGGTATGACGCTATCAACCATGCTTCTTTATGAGGAGGGTTACCGCATGGCTGAAATTGGCGGCTACGGAATCGAACCGTAAATCTTGCATTGAAAGGTAAAAGGGTGATGCAATATACTACCATTGTATGACCGCCAGATTTATCTTTTGTAATGTTGGAAGGTTTCACTATGAAACAACATAGCAGGCATCTCACGATACCGAAAGGACTTGTGAGAATCGAACTCACTAAAAGCCGTTAGTCCTGTTTATTTTTGGTTTCTTTTCCGTATTTACTCACAATCACAGACAATATACTGAATACAATGAACACCTCAACGGAGATCAGGAACACCTTTAGCCAAAATCCCATTATTGAAGATGTCAAGATTGTCATAAACAAGCCAATTATCATTCCGCTTATGGCTATGAATAAAATAAATCCGATCATTTCCCCCTATATCCACTAGCGTATATTGCTCTTGCCTGTCTCTGTGCTTTCTTCTTTGCACCTTTGCCTTTGTATAGCTTTCCGCTTTTGCCAAACTTATATCCGCCTTTGGTTTTATGCACCGGCATTGTCAACATCTCCTTTCTTTTATTGTCTTATTCAACTCTTGTATTGTTGGTAATAAGGTCATTTATTCCACCTCTTTCAGTTTTCTTCCACACATAGGGCAATAGTTGATAGATACATCTAGTCCATTACTACCTGAACCATGAATATCGTATCCGTAAGCTATCAATCTGTTAGTTCGTTGTATTGCAATTCCATAATCGTCTGTTTTACCAACAACTAACGCTCTCCCTTTTTTACAATACAAGCAATCATTCATAACAAACACGTCCTTTTTTTCTTTTTTCGGAAATTTTTTAAATGAGGCTTTTTTCTTTTTCGGAAAATTTTTGGAATTACTCACTTTCCTTAAGCCTTATCGTATATATCTTTCCCTCTTGGTCTGTAATCTCATACTTCTCCGTAAATTCAGTTAGGGAAACAGTATCGTCTATCGTAACTTTGTATTTGTATTCGCCTGTTGGCTTTTGTATTGCGAAAAAGACCAATAAAGCGACAAAAACCGAAACAAAGCCACAAAAAAGTGATTCGTCGTCAATTTTAAGCCATACAATTACAAGCAATACAAACACTACCAATGCAATTATTCCTCCTATAACCGTCGGCTCTTTTATCTCTGTTTTGTCTAAAACTTCTATTCCGTTGATAAAGGTTTCTAAAATCATATATATCTCCTTACCATACCCATTCAACCCAACCACCGCAATAGTCACAACATCCATATCTTGATGTAACAGGTGCATAACAGTTAGGGCAGTAAGCGTTTTGGGGTATTATACCGTCATAATACTTAAGGTCTGTTCCTTGCATTATATTGAGTGTCGCAATCATCTGTTTGTTTACTCCGCCTACTTCAAGTGGTTGTATCACCGGATAACCGCCAAGTTCATAACAGATATCCATATATGGAAATTCAACCCTTATATCATATCGCTTATTCTCTTTCAGCTTTCCGAATAAATCTTTTGTACGGTCATTTACTACAAAATCACAGCTTAAATCGTGTGACGTATTTCTACCCACCATATAATGAGGTGTCGCATCATCAAGCGTTGTTATCTCAATCTGTGGCGGTTCTTCTGAATAACTATCAATCTTTGTAATTGTGTCAAAGTTTATAAAATCATTACCGCAGGCAATCAAAAGCCTTACATCTTTTCGTTTATTCGTAAGAGAAGTATTGATAAACCTCTTAAGCATCAACTGCCCGGAACAGTAATCACAGTATTCTTTTTCCGGGTCTGTATTGCCACCGCAATTACGGCAGTGGTAGGAAATCATTTTATAGGCTGACATCTGACATACTGCCTCCTTTTGGTTGTTTTGCACAATTGGGTATCAAAATTTACGGGGGTTATACTTTGGGGAGTTGTGGAATGTGAATAAATTACCTTGTTATTTCCCTTTGGATAGCATTTCTCACTACGTCTGATACCGTTTTATTATGCGTGTCTGCATATTCTCGCAGTCGGTTTAATAGGGTTATGCTTATTCTAACTTTAAGAGTCGTGCTTTTTTCTTTTTGTTTATTTTTTGTTTCCCCACTTGCAAGTTTCTTTAGCGAATAAGGTGATAGTCCTGTTTCTCTTTGCCAATCAGCCATTATTTGTTTCTTGCCATTTATCGTTAAATACAGGTTATTTCTTTTGTTCTTCTGTTGTTCTGCGATTGATATAAAACAACAGTTTTCAGGAGAATATATGTCGTTCACATCTTTTCTTTCAATGGTGCATACTCCTTTTGGTACTGTATCATCATATCCATTGCTATATGCCCATTCTGAAAAGGTTTTATATCCATTCTCACCCAACCACTCATCACATAGTGTAATTCCTCTTCCCCCATAATTATGATAATTGTCACATTTTGGGTTATAGCACCTCTGTTTCATTCCTGTATATACGCCGTAAAGTCTTTCTTTTGTGACAGGGTTTTCTTTCTTAAGTGCTACACTTAACAATTCTTTCTGTTTGCATCCGCAACTCTTAACATATCCCTTTTCCCACATTGTAGGTTCTATTACGGTTATTTCTCCGCAATCACATATACAAGCAAATGCTCTATGTTTATTTTGCAATCGTGTTATGCCAATAACTGTAAGATAGTTATTCTTTCGACCTATATAGGATTCATTATACTTTATAGGACTACTGCAACCATTCACGTTACATATACCCTTTGTCTTGTCTATCGATTTGACCGGAGTATAGGTTATTGCACCACATTTATCACAGATCATAGTGTACTTTGTTGGCTTATCTTCATTATCTACCGCAGTAATCGTATAACATCCGTGTTTTGTACCAATTCTTGAAAGTATATTAACCCTTTTTTCTTCTTGAAAATTTTTTAAAAGTTGCTGTCTTTCAAGTTTTGCCTGCAATTCCATTTCGTGACGTTTTTCTGATTTGCAAGGGCAGATACTTTTCATCTCACTCCATTTATTGCGTTTATTGACAAATTCTTTATGGTATGTTCTGCCACACTTTATACAGGTTAATTCAACATCCCTTGTATTATTACCCATATATGTTATGTCAGTTACCTTATAATCACCGTTTACCCATCCGATACGCTTTCCATAGAAATCTAACATGCGTTGAGCATTAACCTTATCTATTCCCATATTTTCAAGTTGTTCTACTGTTTGCATAAGATACCTCCAAATATGGTTTTTTCTTATTTTCCGACCATAAGTAGTCAAGTGAGCCTGTTTCGGCGCATATATATAACCCCTACTCCACCATATCTGCTGATCGTTGGCACTCCGTAATATATATTGCTAATATTGCACCAAAACAATAAACTATTCTGACATATTAAGACGATGCCTTGCAACTATTCGTTAAACTCTAGTTTAGCGACGAATAGTTAAATGTAAAAAACTCGGCAACCCTTGATTCTACGTCATTCTTGAATTGTGTCTTGGTTTGGCACGATTAACGGCGGTAATTTTGGTGTGAATTGCGTTGTATTGTCTGACAACTTCGGCAAGTCTGAAACGCTCAACGCCTGTTTGATCTGCTCATGTTGTATCATCCGTTTAGGTTCGTACAGCTTTCCAAGCTCTTCTTCATTGTTTGCCCGGATGGCTGCTCCCATGGTGTCTACGCTTAGTGCGTTGGTGTTTTCGTCCTGCATTTCTGCGTTTAATTTTTTCTTCACGTCCAAGCGGCGGCGGCTTAGAATATCCCTCTCCTGCCCGCTATTTGCCTTTATATCATCAATGTATATATTATCTCTTAACTGTATTATATTATCTACTGTTTCACTGTCTTTTATAATATATACACTACTTTCATACTCTTTATATAAATCATCACTGTTTATAATAAATATATACCTGTTATCTATATTTAACTTATGCCAATAATCAATAGTGTATCTTGAATACCCTACCAATTTACAGAATTGATTGTATTTAATAACACCGCCATATCTATTGCAAAGGTCTATATATACATTAACAACCGCTTCCAGTTGCTCCACTTGCCAAGGTGCTAATTTACTTTGGCAATTGTTATATTGCGGTCTATCCGGCTTGAATACCTGTTTGTATATTTCATTCCAGATACTATCTATTGCTTTTGGCTTTCTCCGTTCCGGTACGTTTGGAATATCATATTGCATATATAACTCCATGAAACATTCTTCCACCTGTTCGGCGTAGCTGAGGACCTCCACAGAATCCGAATTGTTAGCATGATTAAATTGTTCTTTCTTTTCTCCTGATCTGCTCATATCCTCACCACCTTACAAATAGTTAAATAAAAAAACACCTAACAACAAATAAATAACATCATAACCGGGGATATAGTTATATGTTTTTCTTCATCTGTCGTTAGGTGTTCAACCTGTTTCACTGCTTACAGTTAATTAGCAATGCTTTTATCTCGTACA
>CAJOMI010000148.1 GCA_905235545.1 uncultured Lachnospiraceae bacterium
AAATGTGCTTGTGCTTGCACAAATGCACATTTTTATCTGAGGACCGCTAAAACATGAGCAAGTAGCAATTTACGTAGTAAATATGCGGATTGCGAATGTGTTTAGCACGACGAGAATTGCGTAGCAATGTAGTCGTGCGTAGGCATCAGTTGGGGGGCAAAATACCTTTTGACCCCAACATCATTAAATAAGGATAAGAAAGTAGGATAGACATGAAAGATACGACAATGAAAAAAACAATACGAATCATTGGATTTTTATTGGGATTGATTATTTTGACGGGCGTGTTATCCCTTTTTTTCAAAGAGCAGGATGGACTTAAAGTTTATGATTCTCTTTCCGTACACGTTAAAACGGCGGATATCAAGGCAGAGCCGGATCAAAGTCTGCAGATTTTGTTTTACGGAGACAGTGAATGCTATGCCAGTTTTTCACCGAATGACTTATACTCCGAATTTGGATATACGTCGTATGGCTGTGGTACCGCTGCACAAAAAATATGTGACACCTATGCTATTTTAAATGAAAATTTAAAAACACAATCGCCGGATATTATTGTTCTGGAAACCAATTGCCTGTTTCGAAGTCTGAAGGAGAAGGAGGGTACTCCGGATCCGGTTATGGATCTTTTGACAGACCGGGTACCGGTCATTGCATATCATTCCAGGTGGAAAGAACTTGCCCGAAAATCATTACCCAAAAAAAGAGAAGAAAATCGAAGGAAAAATAAGGGATTTGTTGTCCGGGAAGGAGTCAATCCCTATAATGGAACCACGAAATATATGAATAAGACAGACAAGGCGAAGAAAATCGATGAAGATATTCTGGAATATCTGGATCAGATAAAAGCACTCTGTGATAAAAATGATATTACGTTGCTGTTGGTTAGCGCTCCGGCACCGAAAAACTGGAATTATGAAAAACATAACGGAGTCGCTGATTGGGCGTCTTCCCATGAAGTGGATTATATGGATCTGAATCTGGAAGACGGCATCAAGATTAACTGGAAAAAGGATTCCAAAGACGGGGGAGACCATTTAAATTTAAAAGGAGCCCGGAAAGTAACGAAATTTATGGGAGAATATTTTCGGGATACCTATGGATTGACGGCAGAAGAGTAATAAATGCTATAATGCCATTAAGTTGAGCCGAAAGTGATTGTAAATCGTGGAAAAGGTCGGACAGATCGATTTTGATTCGGTTGTCAGACAGTTCGGTCAGGATGCAATTAACTCACTCCTTCGAAGTGCCCCGATGCTTGCCATGTTGCTCAACGCAGATACGCAGAATATGATCTACGACAAACTGGGAACGTCGGCAAGAGCCTATCTCAACGAGCACGGGGAGGAAGTGGCAAACGGATATTCGTCCGGCGTATATGAGCATTATGCCGGAATTATCAAAAGAGGAATTGATCGAACTTTCCGAAAAGGTGAAAGAGTTCAATCGCTAAAGCGACCGGAGTGGAGAATAAAAAAGGTTCTTGACAAAAAGAAGAATCTGCATATAATGTGTAACAGGGTTAGATAATGAAAGGAGGGCATCATGGGCAAAAGAGAAGACGCGCAGGAAAAAATTTCATTCCTGCAGGGCAAAGTCTTTTTTTGGCAAGGTGGATGAGACACAGAGAGGTATCAATTTTGTTTTGATGTATCTGACAGATAGAGATGGCGAGGTGATCGCAGGTGACCTCGCAAGGGAGTTGAATGTCAGTACGGCAAGAATCGCGGCAATGCTCAAGAACATGGAGAAACACGGCTATGTTACCAGATGTAATTCTCCTGTTGATGCGAGAAAGACTGTGATTGAGATCACGCCTGCAGGGACTGCGTGTGCCGAGCAACTGAAAGAGCAGATGCTGGATCGAATGGAATTGTTAATGGATAAAGTCGGGAAAGAAGATCTCGAGGAATTTATCCGGATCTCTTATAAGATAAAATTAGCGGTTGAGGAATGAGCAGCAGACCTCAGAATGGGGTCTGCTGTTAAAAAGCTAAATGACTAACCCTATTAGTAAATAGGTGATTGCGAAAATCCTTATAAAACCAGAATCTATTGTGCATATGATATAGATTCCATAAGCAGACCTTGGCGCAGGCGTTGGTACTTAATGAGTGTGTAACACGAATTTAGTACCACTACGCCGGAGACAGAGTGCAAATGTGATGGAACTATATAATATGCACAATAAATAAGATGTAAATAGGATTTTCGCAATTACCTATATTAGTAAAATGTAAAGGAGAATCAAAGCGAATGAAGAATATTATTCGTAATTTAAAAAAGTATTGGTATTTTGTGATATTGATACTGGCACTATTGATCGTTCAGGCGTATTGTGATCTTTCCCTGCCTGACTACACATCAAAACTGATCGATGTGGGAATTTCAAATTCAGGTATCGAGCACGTCGTTCCGGAGTATCTGGCAGAGAGCGGATACATGGAAGTTCAGCTCTTTATGACAGAGGAGGAAAAGAAAGACTGGCAGGATGCCTATTCTTATGACGAAGGAAATGGATACTACAGGCTGAACTCTTTGGAGGCGGAAGAATGGGAGAGTCTTGATGCAGAGTTTTCCAACGTGATCGCAATCGTTTATATGATGACATCCCAGCAGGATTCCGAATTGGAGGGTGTGGATATGACATCCATGGATTTCTCCCATATGGATCCGTCCGCAATGGACCCGAGTCAGATGAGCCCGGAACAACTGGAACAGCTTCAAAAGGTACAGGAAACATTGGCTGACATGGGTGTGGATATTCAAAGCGAAACGTTGATGCTGGATATCAGAAAGGTATTTGAGGAAAAACTGGCATCTCTGGGAGATTCCATTATCGCAAATATGGCAAAGTACTTTGCAAAGGATCAGTATACACTTTGCGGAATCGATCTGGAAAAGATGCAGAAGGATTATCTTTGGAAAACCGGTGGAAAAATGCTGGCAATGGCACTTGTTATGGCGTTGGTTGCCATATTGGCCGGATTCTTTTCGTCGAGGACGGCAGCCGGTGTCGGCAGAGATCTGCGAAGTAAGGTATTTCAAAAAGTCATTGGATTTTCCAACGCAGAGCTGGATCGTTTCTCGACATCATCCCTGATCACCAGAAGCACAAATGATGTGCAGCAGATTCAGATGGTGACTGTTATATTGCTTCGAATTGTATTATATGCACCGATTCTGGCGATTGGCGGTATCATCAACATCCGGAATTATAATTCCGGAATGAACTGGATCATTGTGTTGGCGGTAGCTCTGGTTGCGTGCCTGATCGCTTTTTTGATCATCGTGGCGATGCCGAAATTCAAGATTATGCAGACATTGGTGGATCATGTCAATCTTGTGGCAAGGGAGATCTTAACCGGTATTCCGGTTATCCGTGCCTTTGGAAGAGAGAAAAAAGAAGAAGAACGATTTGATGAAGCCAATCAGAGTCTTACCAAGGTCATGCTTTTCACCAACAGGACAATGGCATTTATGATGCCGGCTCTCATGCTGATCATGAATGGAGTGTCAGCTCTGATCATATGGGTTGCCTCCAATAAGATTGACCAGGGTGTGATTGAGGTGGGTGCCATGACCGCATTTATCACCTATGCAATGATCATTATTATGGGATTTTTAATGCTTACCGTGATATCCATTATGCTTCCGAGAGCAGCAGCGGCAGCAGACCGTATTCAGGAAGTTCTTGATACGGAGATTACCATTACAGACAAGCAAGATGCCGTTACGTCTGTTTCACAGGATGCAACCGTCCGCTTTGACCATGTGAACTTCAAGTATCCGGATGGAGAGGAGAACGCTCTTACCGATATTGATTTCACAGCGAAGCCGGGAAAGACCACCGCGATCATCGGAAGTACCGGTTGCGGAAAGTCGACTCTGGTGAAACTGATTCCGAGATTTTTTGATGTGACGGATGGTTCCATATCGGTTGGAGGAACGGATATCAGAGATCTGTCGCTTGAGACTTTGCGGTCGAAGATCGGATATGTGCCGCAGAAGGCAATCCTGTTCTCGGGAGATATCCGGTCCAACATTGCCTATGGTGCACCGGACGCAACGATGCAGGATATAGAGGAAGCGGCTGCGATCGCGCAGGCAACCGAATTTATTGAAGAAAAAGAGGATACATATAACAGTGCGATTTCACAGGGAGGAACCAATGTATCAGGAGGACAGAAACAGAGACTCTCCATTGCCAGAGCCATTGCAAGACATCCGAAAGTCTATATTTTCGATGACAGTTTCTCTGCATTGGATTTTAAGACGGATACAAAACTTCGGGCAGCCCTCTCCGAAAAGACAAAGGATTCCACGGTGATCATTGTGGCACAGCGCGTCAGTACGATTTTAAACGCTGACCAGATCATTGTATTGGAAGACGGAAAAATGATCGGTAAGGGAACGCATAAGGAACTGGTTGCAAATTGTGAGGAATATAAGCAGATTGCGCAGTCGCAGTTGTCGGAAGCGGAATTTCTTGCCAGTATTCAGTAAAGGAGGAATGACAAATGCCACCAATGGGAGGACCAAGAAGGGGTCGCCAAATAGAAAAAGCAAAAGATTTCAAGGGAACCGTTAAAAAAGTCATCAATTATTTAGGCGGCTATAAAATAGGTGTGGTTGCCGTTATATTCTGTGCCGTCATGAGTGCGGTGTTCAATATCGTGGGACCGAAAATATTAGGAAAAGCGACAACCGCTCTTTCGGAAGGATTGATGGGAAAGATCACCGGAACCGGTGGAATTGACTTTGGCTATATCAAGAAGATACTGCTTATAGTACTGTGCCTTTATATCGTTAGTTCTGTTTTTGGTTTGATACAGGGATATACCATGTCGACCATCACCCAGAAGTTATGTTATAAACTTCGGAAAGAGTTGACGGAGAAGGTCAACCGTATGCCGATGAATTATTTTGAAAGCCGGACCAACGGTGAGGTTCTTTCCCGTATAACAAATGATGTGGATACATTCGGAAATGGATTTAACCAGAGTGTGACACAGTTGATCACATCCCTGACCACGATGATCGGTGTTGTGATCATGATGTTGACCATCAGTCCGCTGATGACGTTGATCACGCTTCTGATCTTACCGGTCAGTCTGATCTTTATCGGTACTGTAATGAAAAAATCCCAGAAATACTTTCAACAGCAGCAGGAATATCTGGGTCATATCAACGGACAGGTGGAGGAGAATTATTCCGGTCATCTGGTCGTTAAGGCGTTCGGCAAGGAAAAGGATGTCATGAAACAATTCGATGAAACCAATGAGGTTTTGTTCCAGTCAGCATGGAAATCACAGTTTCTGGCAGGACTGATGATGCCGGTTATGCAGTTTATCGGTAATCTGGGTTATGTCGGTGTGGCAATCTCCGGTGCATTTCTTGCTATCAAAGGAACGATCCGGATCGGAGATATTCAGGCATTCATTACTTATGTCAAAAACTTCACCCAGCCAATGCAGCAGTTGGCGCAGGTTACCAACATGATGCAGTCCATGGTTGCGGCTGCGGAGCGGGTATTTGAGTTCCTTGAGGAAGAGGAAGAAGATCAGACAACAGAGAATGCGGTTCCTGTGGATGACATAAAAGGTGTGGTTGATTTCAAACACGTCAAGTTTGGATATAATGCGGATCAGATCATCATCAAGGATTTCAATGCACATGTAAAACAGGGACAGCAGATTGCTATTGTAGGACCGACCGGTGCAGGTAAGACAACGATGGTTAAACTTCTGATGCGGTTTTATGATGTGAACAGTGGATCTGTTGAACTGGATGGACACAATCTGAAAGAATACAACCGAAATGAACTGCGGAGTGCGTTCGGTATGGTTTTGCAGGACACATGGCTGTATAAGGGAAGTATTATGGAGAACATCCGTTATGGAAGACTGGATGCGACCGATGAGGAGGTGATTGCAGCGGCAAAATCAGCCCACGCCGATCACTTTATCCGGACACTTCCGGGTGGTTACCAGTTTGAATTAAATGAAGATGCCACAAATGTATCGGTAGGACAGAGACAGCTGCTCACCATAGCAAGGGCGATCCTGGCAGACAGACCGGTCCTGATCCTTGACGAGGCAACTTCTTCCGTGGATACGAGAACCGAGCATCGGATTCAGAAGGCGATGGATAATCTGATGAAGGGAAGAACCAGCTTCGTGATCGCGCACCGGTTAAGCAC